>NZ_JAJENT010000620.1:0-35082 GCF_035615515.1 Phormidium sp. CCY1219 | reverse complement strand
GGGGGACCGGGGGTCAGTCGCTCGGCTTATATCCCCACGGATAAATCCGGGGGCTTTACGCCGATTCTCGGTAAAAGACCGCAAACCAACAATCCCTACTCTTGATGCGCTTGCAACCAAGCGTCTAAATCTTCAATTCCTTGAAAATCTAACAGCTCCTCCCCCAAAGACTCCAATTGCGGAATCGAAAGACCTTGCACGGTGTTAATGCGATCGGGCGTCACTTCTCCAAACCGGCGATCGAGCTGACGCAAAATTAGATTCGCTTCTCCTTCTTGGCGTCCAATGTCGCGAACTTCACGATAAAAACGAGTTTGGGTGACATCTGTAGTCTTGAGATCCAACATATTGCGTATTTCCTCAATGCTTAAAGTGGTAAACTTATTTACCAGTATAGCTTCCACCACATCTAGGTATTTCTCAAACTATTTGGGCGTTTGGGCGCGGTTTAAAATCGATTGGGCTAATGCAGAAGCTTCCTCCTTGGGAACAACCACTAATTTGAGTAGGGATAAATTTGAACTGAGATTTTCTCGGGAGAGTAAATCTTCTAAATACAACCGCGCCACTGAACTGGATAACAAGTTTTGATACGGAACTGGCGAGCCTAAGTTCACCGTTCGATTTCGCAGGATTAACAACCCTTGCCAGGGTCGGGTAATGTCGTATTGCAGAAGATAGCCAAAGATGCTGGAAAAATACCGGGCGTAAAATCTGCGATCGCTTTCCATTTGCGCTTCGAGAAACACCAATGGCAAATTAACATCATCGGAAACCGGGGTCAGCAACCCATCGAGTCGGAGTTCTTTTTCTTTGACCACTGGCGCGTTATAGTCAAATTCACAGTCCCTGGGAATCCCTGGTAAGAGTTCGGAAATTAGACTGGGTTGCGTCAAGAAAATTCGATAAAATAGTTTGTCAGTTTTCATTTTGCTAATTGATTTCTAACTCATTTGTAAGGCGAATCAGCTTAATTATTGTCCGGTGAGCTAACCCACCCTAGGATTAGATGGCTTGTTGAAAAAAGTAGGAACAAGACAGTGCCTTGTCCTGTGTTCCTATTCCTCCCTGTATGAATGACTGGTATGCTTCATCACTATATGCTTTTAAAGTCCACGATTGCGCCTTCCATCGCGCCAGGGGCTAGTTTGTGGGGAATTATCCCAGGGGTAAACGAGACAATTTGCTGTCTTTGTCAATTCTTACAGACTGATTGTGGGCACAAGGCATCTGGTGGTTATTGGGTGGAGTGAAGGCGATCGCTGTTTTTTGGTGTGGGAGCAAACCATTTCTTGTGCAGTCTCTCTTTCTGGGAAAAATTTTGGGGTGTAAATTCTCTGCGATCTGAAAAAGGCAGGATTGGAAAAATTTTATTTTGCAGGTTGATATTTCCCTTTGAGGTGGTGGATGAGCAAAATCTGCGATCGCCTTCTCGACTGATTCAGGTTTTTTTTGCAATACTCAATTAATTATCTGCAATATGTTTGAGTCTGCTTGAGCAACATGACCTATGTGAAGGAGTTCCACATTTTTTAGAAATGCAGGAATAGAAGTGGCGATCGGATTGCGCTTTTAGATTTTTCGCTTTACCCTTGCGTATCTTTGACAAAATAATGCCTAGGTGTTTGGTGGGGAGGACTTGAGAAGGAGGAGTTAGGCGATCGCCCTAGCCAAAATCTGGAATCAAACGCCAAGAGAACAGCCACAAAATTAGATTTGTGGCTCGTTTTTGGGATCCAATGTGGAGGGCCTAGGGAGAAAAACGAGTTGGAGGGACATCCGCTTTTCTGAAATCCAACAGATTGCGTGGCTCGTCAAGGATGGAATGCTCAAACTGATTGACGAATATAGCTTTGCCTAAATCTAAGGAGTTTTGAAATTCGACCTGAGTTAGAGCGCTCCTTAAAATGGATTTGGCGAAGGAGTGTTCGTTTAAAAGAATTTTTTATGCTAAGGCAATTCGTTTTCACGGTTCTAAGTCTGTGGATTTTTTTGGTGAAACACTGAGTGGGTGTCACGAATGGCTAAACTTAATATTGATACTTAAAGGGGTTATAACATAGCCTCTGGACGAGACAATCGCTTTTGTTTATATAGAGCATATATTTTATGCTAACTATAAATATTACGGTGCCGTCTATTTACGGGAGATTTGCATAAAGAGGTTAACTATATATATAAAATTCACGATCTGCATCAACGTCATGTATAAAATAAAGTCCAAACCTGAGTGGTTAAAGGTAGCGGTTAGAGAAGTATTTTTAGCTGGCCATTAAAGTATAAAATCGAATTGGGAATAAAGTTGAGGTCAGATTGAATCTTGGGCAATGGGAAAATTTGGCAAACGTGCCTTTAGGGTAGAAACCGAACCCCGATGATAGCGGGGAATTCACGGGACATCATCAAGGGAAACAGTAGGCAAAGGGCGATCGGGCTATGAAAAGGCATTGATATAGCCTCCGGAGGAAGAGGTTTAAAAAGAAGTCGTCCGGATAGAGGCGCGATCGCCCATCGCGGCGGTATTTCAATCCCCTGCGTTCGATCGCCGTTTCACCGGACATGAGATGACTGGCGGCTTTTGTCAGGCAAATTTGGTATGATTTGTTTGGTAATTTTTCTGAGCCGGATGTGGTAGAACTGTGACGAGATTTGTAATGTGGAGATTGCCGACCTGGGCTGACTCCTACGCCTGACAAAACGCTTAAACTAGATTGAACCACTCATCCCCACTGTAACCTTGACTCGATCGCGTTATTGGCAACTGCTACCTTACCTGCAACCGCACTGGAAAACCATTGCCCAGGCATTAGTTTGCACCCTCATTTTCACCGTTTTTTGGCCGCTACAAGCGTGGCTGGCGGGGCGATTGGCCAATTATATTGGCGAAGGCAATGTGGGAGCGATCGCGCGCTTGGCCGGTTTTGGGGCGTTAATTTTCCTCGGGCAAGGACTGGTACAATACGGACAAGATGCGCTGATGGCAAAAGCTGCCCTAGCGATCGCCCTCGACTTGCGGAAACAAGCCTACGCCCACTTACATCAGCTCAATTTCGGCTTTTTTGAAACGACAAAAACCGGGGATTTGTCCTATCGCCTCACTGAAGACATCGATCGCATTGGCGAAGTGGTTAATAAAGTATTCCATCAGTTTGTCCCCTGCATTTTACAACTGCTGGTGGTTCTGGGATATATGATTTATCTCAATTGGCAACTGACCCTGGCAACCTTGGCGATCGCGCCCATTATGGCGGTTTTAATTAGCTGGTTTGGGCATCGATTGCTGATAGTCTCGCGCACCAGTCAGCAGCGGATTTCTAATTTATCTGCCTTGATTTCGGAAGTTTTTAGTGGAATTCGATTGGTGCAAGCATTCGCGGCATCGGAGTATGAAATCCATCGGTTTGCAATGGAAGCAGAACACAATCGACGGGTGAAATATCGGGCCGAACAGCTCAAAGCAATTCAGTTTCCGGTGGTAGGATTTCTAGAAGCCTTAAGCGTTTTGTTGCTCTTTTTTCTCGGGGGATGGCAAATTTCTCGGGGCAATTTAACTGGCAGCGAATTTGTCAGTTATGTGGCGGCGGTGGCGCTGATGATTAATCCCATTTCCCTGACCACCAGTAATTATAATGAGTTCAAACAAGCAGAAGCTTCGGTAGACCGGATTTTTGAATTGTTTGCCGTGGAACCGACGGTGGTAGAAAAACCAGGGGCGATCGCGCTTCCACCAGTGAGCGGAAAAGTGGAATATCGCGACGTAACCTTTGCCTATCCGAAGCGAAGTGTAGGGAATGGTAAGGAGAAATCGGGACATGAAAAACCCGCCCTGGAAAACTTGAGTTTGTTGGCATTTCCTGGAGAAGCGATCGCCTTAGTCGGTCCCTCGGGGGCGGGAAAAACCACGTTGGTGAATCTTTTACCTCGGTTTTACGACGTGCAAATCGGCGAAATTTTTATCGATGGAATCGATATTCGGGACGTGACCATTCGCAGTTTGCGCCGTCAAATTGGAATTGTGCCTCAAGAAACCATTCTATTTACTGGTACGATCGCCCAAAATATTGCCTTCGGACAAGTGGAATACGACCTGGATCGGATTGAAGAAGCGGCAAAAATTGCCAATGCAGATGAGTTTATCCGTCAGTTGCCCGATGGATATCACAGTTGGGTGGGAGAACGGGGGGTGAATTTGTCCGGGGGTCAGCGACAGCGAATCGCGATCGCCCGGGCGGTGTTGCTCGATCCGACAATTTTAATTCTCGATGAAGCGACATCGGCGTTAGATTCGGAATCGGAAACTTTGGTGCAAGAAGCATTAGAACGAGTAATGAAAGACCGCACGGTTTTTACGATCGCGCATCGCCTCGCTACAGTTCGTCGCGCCGATCGCATTTTGGTATTAGAACAGGGGCAGATTATTGAATCGGGGACTCATCAGGAATTGTTGGAAAAAGGGCAACGCTACGCGCAGTTTTATGCCCAACAGTTTCAGTAATCCCGGGATTGCAATGGGGGTGAATTTTTGGATGCGATCGGATGGGTTGAGTGTTAAGGAAAAGGCGGGAAATTGAAATCGCGCCTTTGCTTTTCTGGCGTCCGCCTACGCGGAGTGATTTTTTACTGCTTTCTAACCGCTACTATACGGATGTTTAGAGGGTTTGGAGATATTCGAGCAAGTCGGCCATTTCTTGGGGTTTGGGTTGGAATTGCGGCATGGGGGGGGTTTCGCCGCTAATGACTTGGTGAATGATGCTGACGCGGGATTTGCGTTGGGAGACACCGGTCAGACTTGGCCCGACCTGTCGCCCATTTTTGACGCCATGACATCCGGCGCAGTTCATCTGAAAAATGGCATGACCTTGAACCGGATCGCCGTTGAGGGTTAGGACGGTTTCCATGTAGGGGTCGCTGACTTGCAGTTGGGTAACGGTGAAGACTGTAGCGGCGATCGCCGCAATCACCATTGCCAGAACCAGGACGCTTCGCAAGCGCCTCTGCGTCGCCCCGTTAGCATCGGTGCGACTTTCCGCCTCTGGTTTGGTCAGATCGTTAGTCAAGGCAACTGTGATTCTGGGTGAATGGACAACCAACTGTTTGTTTTATAACATATTGTAAACGACCCGCCCTGAGTGGGGGGCGAGAGACCTCATCCATCGTCGGAGTTCTTTCGCCGATTCCCGTGGCGCGTCACTTCTGGCAGATGTCGGGATGATTTGCGGCAGAAATATGCGAAAATAGCCACAACCATTAACCGCAAACCACTCACCCTTAGTTTGAAAAGGAGAAGCTCAACGTGGTAGAACCCTTACTCTCAGGTATCGTACTCGGTTTGATTCTCGTCACCCTCGCCGGTTTATTTTTTGCCGCCTACGATCAGTACAAACGGGGCAATCAGTTGAAACTGTAAGGGAATAGCGAGTTTCTGTCATTACCGAGCATCGCCTGTGGATGCTGTTGTAGAGGCGTTGTCGCTAACGTCTCTACAATCCAATTCTTTTTCCCCGGGATGCAACCGCTTGGGAGAACGGTGAATTACTGATTATCAGTTGGCAATTCGCTATGGCAGAAGAAGGTTAAAGCGGTGTTTCCGTAGACTTTTTGGCGACAAATTTCTAAGGGGGGAATGGGTTCAAAGGCACAGCGATCGCGCTGGTGTTCGGCGGCGAATTCCCCGTGGGGGGCGAGAAGTTGGTACGAGGCGATCGCCTGAATAACCGGTTGATAGAGAGTGCCGGCATAAGGCGGATCGAAATAAATGCGATCGAACTGCTGACCTTGGAGGGTTTTTAAGCGCGTCGCCACATCAGCGCGCAGGACTTTATAGGTTTGATGTTCTCCCGCCACCGGTTGCAAATTTTGCCGAATGATGTTACAGGCGCGAGGGGACTGTTCGATCGCCACCACCTGCGCCGCGCCGCGACACAAGGCTTCTGCACTCATCGTACCATTGCCGGCGCATAGATCCAACCAGCGACAATCGGCGATCGCCCCTTGCCAAATATTAAATAAAGCTTCGCGAACCCGAGATGGCGTAGGTCGAGTTTGCTGCCCGGGTAAAGTTTTGAGTAAGCGATTCCCATAAATTCTCAAGCTCATAGTAATAGAATACTGCATTTTTGGGCGATCGCGCTCCCATCCCTTGCAGATGAGGTGCCTCCCGAACCGGATTGCGAGATTGGCGATCGCCCCCTCGCAATCCCGCGCATCTTCCGCCAAGCAAATTACACCGAATAAGCAATTGCCAATTGTCAATTGTTAGTTGTCAATTAACGAGGGCGATCGGGCACGGAAGGCATTTTCCCAGAGATTATACCTTGCACTTATTCAAGCATAAGTGAGCTAAATGATTTACGTAAAGAAAAAAACCGGGAATAATTTGCGAATAATTTGCGATTTATTTTTCGGGTCACAGTGAAAGTGACGGGATGTGAATGGGTAAAGTTCCCAGTTGGTGAAAGATATTAAGGGAAACCTGGGTACAATCGAAAGTAAGGCAATAGATATGAATAATAGCAGAGAGAAAAGCACCATGACTTAACCGAGAAAAGCGGTTTAAGCCCCGCACAGCAGTCCCGAAAAACCGTATTTCCCCTAATCGCACAGCCGGGAAAGGTCGTCAAACATGGCATTGTTTCACTTTTGCTGTAAGATACAAGTTCAAGTGATGGGGAGTCGGTCGAGTTGTGCCAAAATAGGCGATCGGCTTGTTATGGTCACAATGCGAAATCCGCCTATGAAACATCGGTTTAAAGTTAGCCCGCGTAGGCGGGCTTAGTTCGGGTTTAGCCCTACCCTTCGAGGCTGCGGATTTTTGTGAGAATTTGGCAGCATGCATCATGTATCGATTCAGAGGTGTTCTGATGAAAACAACGAATCAAAAAAGGAATCTTTGGTTGCTAAAATACCTTCAATATTTGTCTGAAAAGCAAACCACTGGAGGTTGGAGCTTGATTGGCTGGCTAATTTTTCTTGTAATTGCGGTTAGCCTCTTGGCGGCACTTAGTTTGCCGAGTTTTTTAAGCCAAGCCAATAAATCAAAGCAAATAGAAGCGCGAAACAATATTGGCGCTTTAAATCGCGCCCAGCAGGCGTACATTTTAGGAGAAAATCAGACGCCACAGATGCCGGTGCAAGAATTCGCCACTACCGAGGAATACAACATTATTACTGAAAATACATTTCAGTCCGTTAGCCTGAATCCCCTTTCCACCTTTTCCATTGATGTAGACACCGCATCCTACAGTAACATTCGCCGATTTATTAATAACGGGCAGTTACCGCCAAAAGATGCAGTAAGAATCGAAGAATTAATTAATTACTTTACCTACGATTATCCGCAACCGGTAGGAGACGAACCCTTTGCGATCGCCACCGAAGTTTCTCAAGCCCCCTGGAATCCGACTCATAAATTAGTTCACATTGGCTTGCAGGGAAAACAGCTTTCTTCCGAAGAATTTGCCCCTAGCAATCTAGTTTTTCTGATTGATGTTTCCGGATCGATGAGCGCTGCAAATAAGCTGCCCTTGCTGAAATCGTCCTTGGGATTGCTAGTCGATCGCTTAACCGAAAAAGACCGGGTATCGATTGTGGTGTATGCAGGAGCAGCCGGTTTGGTATTACCGCCCACCCCTGGGGATAAAAAAGGCAAAATTTTGGCAGCCATTAACCGCTTGGAGGCGGGGGGGTCTACCGCTGGAGGGCAAGGAATAAAACTGGCGTATGAGATGGCGAGACAAACCTATTTACCGGATGGAAATAACCGGGTAATTCTTGCCAGCGACGGGGATTTTAATGTCGGAATTTCCAGCGAAAGCGAATTAGTGAGGCTGATAGAAGGGTATCGCGATCGGGGTATATTTCTCAGCGTATTGGGATTTGGCATGGGCAACCTGAAAGATTCCAAAATGGAGCAACTCGCCGACAAAGGCAACGGCAATTATTCCTATATTGACTCCTTCGCCGAGGCGAAAAAAGTCCTAGTTACGGAAATGGCAGGCACCTTATTTACCATTGCCAAAGATGTGAAAGTGCAAGTAGAATTCAATCCGGCAAAAGTGCAAGCCTACCGTCTGATTGGCTATGAAAATCGGCGGCTTCAGGCGGAAGATTTCCAAGACGATCGCAAAGATGCGGGAGAATTAGGCGCGGGACATTCGGTAACGGCACTTTACGAAATCATTCCCGTGGGAGTAGAAAACGATGTGAATTTACCTCCAGTGGATGAGTTGCGATATCAACAAGAATCCGCCAATCTAGGGAGCTATCTCAGCCACGAAATCATGCTGGTTAAATTGCGCCATAAAGCCCCGGATTCAACCCCCTCCCAGCTCACCACTCACTCTGTGTCAGAGAGTGACGAAGTAGCCCTAGAAAACAGTTCCGAAAACTTCAAATTTTCGGCGGCTGTGGCAGAATTCGGCATGATTTTGCGAGACTCCGAGTACAAGCAAAACGCCACTTTAGCGCAAGTGCTAACACTGGCCAATCGCTCGCGCGGAGCCGATTTAGAAGGCTATAGGAAAGAGTTTATTCAATTGGTTAAACAAAGCCAAAGACTGATAGCAGAAGCAGCCGCCCATCAGGAAAGCGACCCGCCGAATCAACCGAACCAGTTTACTGATTCGATCGCCGAACTCGGAGTAGGGATGCTCTCTGAAACAGCGGAATATCGGTATATCATAGAAAAAGCGAACGGGGCTGTGTTTAACTACGCGATCGCCAAACATGAGGAAAGCAAAAGTTACGTGGGCGGGGTATTTTTATTAGACAACGACCGCTCACTCTCGGTTCTGTGTGAAGCGCAGGTTGGCGGTCCGGTAAAACTCCCCGTCCCCACCCTAATCAATGGCGTTCCCACGTGCCCGTCTGGCACTCATACCTTGGGGAATTAGGCACTTTTACAGCAACAGTTGCGCCTTAAGCAAGGCTGCAAATTATTTTGCACATTGATTGAGGTCGATCGACTTAGACTACTATCGTTCCGCCAATGCTGACCTGCAAGACTTCGATAACCCAACCCTACTCGACCATCTGCTCAACTACGGTATCGATGAAGACGAATTTGTTGATAAAGCAGGCGAATACGACTTAGCCTTAGCCCTGGGTAACGGCTTTGAACTGGCTCTCGGAGAACTGTATGGTGAACCCACTGACTATCAGCTAGGGAATGCTCCTGAAGACTTACCTGCGGGCACGGCTATCTTCAAGACTACTTGGGGTGAAAACGAGCTGATGGCAATTGTGGTAGATAATTCAGCTCTGAGTGTAGAGGATGATTGCTTCAGCTTTGTGTGAGAAGCGCTCTAGCGGCATGCAAGGCGATCGCGCTCGGAGGTTAACCCATCTTATCGCGATCGCCCAATCACCCGCCATCAAGACCCGATTAACTTCCTCCCAGGAACTTCCGAGTTGACAGGAACAACTTCGGCATTGAGTTTCCTGGAAGAACACAAGGCATGGGGATTGGCAACAATCCCCCAGCGGGGGGGCATGTTGCCCCCCAACTCCCGGGGAGAATCCATACCGAGGTTTGCCATATCATCAATTGATGACATTCAGATGTTTTCCCTGCATTTTATGTCAAAATATCAAAAACCTAGAGTGCCATCTACATCTATGAAGCCAAACACCGCTTATCTCAGCCTCTCCCTTTCCCTCGTCTCCTGGCTCGCGATCGCCAGTCCTCCCCCAGTTCTGGCGCAAATCGTCCCGGATGCCACCCTGCCCAACAATTCTGCGGTGAATGTAGAGGAGCAAGTGTACCGGATTACAGGTGGTACGGCGGCGGGCAGTAACTTATTCCATAGCTTTCGCGAATTTTCCCTTCCCACAGGGGAGATAGCACATTTCGATAATTCTGTCAATATCCAAAACATCTTTTCCCGAATTACCGGCGGTTCTATTTCTCACATTGATGGAATTATTCAAGCCAATGGTAATGCCAATTTATTTTTAATGAACCCCAATGGAATTCTATTCGGACCCAATGCTAGATTGAATATTGGAGGGTCATTTTTAGCCACCACAGCCAGCAGTATTGAGTTTAGCGATGGTTCGTTTAGCGCTACCGAACCGCAAACTGCACCGCTATTAACCGTCAGCGTTCCCATCGGCTTACAATTCGGAAACAATCCGGGGCGAATTGTGTTTGAAGGGCAAATGATGAATCAGCCGAAATCCTTTCCGACAATCCCCCTATTGTTGGGGGGTCAAGAAACCGTACAAATTACCAACCAAATCGTCGAAAATATTTTAAATCGTCCCATTGGGCTGCAAGTATTTCCGGGAAAATCCATTGCTTTTGTGGGTGGAGAAATTGACATCATGGGGGGAAACATCACCACGGGCGGAGGACGAATTGAGTTGGGAAGCGTGGGGGGGAACAGCCACGTTCCCCTCAATCAAACGGCATTAGGCTGGGGGTTGGGATACGAAACGGTGGAAAATTTCCAGTCTCTACGCCTGTCGCGCCAAGCTTCTCTGAATGCCAGCGGAATTGGGGGTGGAGAAGTGCAAATCAGGGGGGGAGAAGTGACCTTAACCGATGAATCTGCGATCGCTTCTTTTACTCTGGAAAATAAAAATGGTGGGGAATTATCCATCCAAGCCGATCGCTTGCAGATTCAAGGAGGTTCCTTGGTGGGAACGGGTACCGGCGGCATCGGCAACAGCGGCGATATTACCATTACCACTCAAAACCTCACCGTACAAGACCAAGGAATTATCGAAACGGGCACCCTCAGTAAAGGGAATAGCGGCAATTTAACCATCCGCGCCACAGAATCAGTTAAGGTGTTCAACAATGGCTTTATCCTTTCTAGCTCTGTGGGAGAAGGAATGGCCGGTAATATTGTCATTGACACTCAACGATTAACCTTGCAAAGTGGCGGCGAAATTGCATCGGGAACTGGGGCTTTCGGTGACGGTGGAAATGTCAGTATTCGTGCCTCTGACTCGGTAGAAATCCGGGAATACGATAGTGCTGTGTTTACCGATTCCCTGGGGTCTGGAACCGCCGGAAACTTAACTATATTGACCGGAAAATTGCTGATTGCAGACGGTGGCGGTATCTCAGCTTCTACTCGAAATGCGGGTCAGGGAGGAACGCTTAACGTAGAAGCTTCTGAGTCCGTAGAAATCAGGGGAATGTCAGCAGATGGTCGGTTTAAAAGTGGCTTATTTGCTTCATCTGGAATTGAAGGATTTCCAGACCAACCTACTGGAGATGGCGGTAACTTATTGCTGACCACTGGAGAATTGATAGTTCGAGATGGTGCTCGCGTGGGTGTGGGGAGTCTGGGCACAGGAAATGCAGGAATTATGGAAGTTTATGCAGATTTTATTCGGGTAGAAAACGGGGGAGAAATTAATGCAGCCACTTTTTCCGGTGAAGGCGGAAATATTATCCTGAATTCCAATCAATTAATGTTGTTCAGGAGCGGCAATATTACCACGAATGCAGGGAGTAACAATGGCGGAAATATCACTATCGATACGGATACGTTAGTAGGGTTGGAAAATAGCGATATTACGGCAAATGCTCGAGAAGGAGTGGGAGGACAAGTGAGCATTAATGCCACTGGTATCTTCGGTACTGAATTTCGAAAAGCAGAAAGTCCTCTATCAAGCGATATCACGGCAACTTCTGAATTAGGAGCGCAATTTAGTGGGGTGGTGGAAATCAAGACGCCTGAGATTCAAGCTACTGCTGGGTTAGTGGAATTGCCGAATAATTTGCTCGATGTCGCTAGTCTGATGGGGCAAGACCCTTGCAAACAAGACCAGAATAGCGAATTTATCGTGACTGGGCGAGGCGGTTTGCCTCCCACACCGTTCGATCCACTTACAGGAATGCGATCGCTGGTAGATCTGGGAGTTTCTCTTTCTGTTTCTTCGGAAAATCAGATCCCTTCGAGAAGCGATCGTATGACTTCTCCTCCGTTAATCGAAGCGACTGGATGGAAAAGAAATGTTGATGGTACAATTATTTTAACTGCTGATGGAGGCGATCGTTTTAATGAGTTTTCAGCACCACCGGATTGTAATAAATAAATTTTATCCTAGATTTTTCCAATTTTTATCTTTTTATACTGCTACTTCGTTGAGTCAATTAATGTGTCAATCAATCTGGGGACAAAACATGATTTTATCGATTGGCAAACGCTAGTTTTAGGAAATTTAGCAGCCATGAACAAAAATTCTTCTATAAATGAGGGCAGTGGCTGTGGATTAATCCTAGCATTTTTTGGCATGTTAGTTTTCTGTTTTGTGGGGTCTTTTATCTTAGGTTGGAGTATTGTAGGGCCAGAAGTTTATGATTTTACGGTGAATCCAACAGGGCAACGGCGTTTTGCCAATGAGGATGATGCGCTTTTAGCGGTAACGTTTTCTCATCTCTTGTGTTGGTTGGGTTTAGTGGGCATCAATAAGCACCTAAGCCAATCTATTTTGGGCACTATTGTATGGTCTTTATGCGCTTTACCTTTCTTTTGGAAGTCGTGGTTTTTACTGGTGATGATTATTATTTTATTGCCAGAATAATCTCTTATCCTGTGAAATAATTTGAAAAAAGATTCGCGGCTGCTGCGATCGCTTTCAACCGATCTGCTGCATTTATAAAAAAGAGCGATCGCTCTCCTGTTTTACCCCGATCGCTGTTGGCTCAACATATCGTAAGCGTAGCGAAAATCTTCTGTAGTAATCTGAATCGCTGCCGGATCGCTTTTCCCCAAGCTACGATAGCGACGGATCGCTTCCACTGCAGCGCGATCGCCTAACAGTGCCAAATCCGCGCCATTCCATCCCTCTGTAATTGTCGCCCACTCGGACAAATTCACATTGGCTAACGGGCGATCGTGATTGTGGACTTGCACAATTCCCAAGCGAGTGTCTACATCCGGTAAATCTACCACGAATTGCAAATCAAAACGGCCCGCTCTCAATAACGCCGGATCGATCGCATCGCGACGATTGGTTGCGGCGATCGCTAACAGATTTGCGTGGGTTTCTAACCCGTCTAATTCAGTTTGTCCTTTCTCCTGGATTATTTGTCCTTTGTCCTTTGTCCGGTGAAGGATTAGGAGTGACAAATGCGACCCCAGCACAGTGCTTGGGGGGTTGGAAAAAGGTTCGGCATTTTTTAGAGAGTTTGACTCTAATCTAACGATTTATCCCTCACTCGGCCTTCCTCTACAGGCAGATTTGCCCGGAAGTACGTTCCTCCGTCTAGAGGTAGAGAACTCTCGGAAATTTTACCATTTCTGCACTCAGAAAGGCAATTTCGGTTTGGAGCATTCAGCTTGGAGTAGCGCTCTCGATCGCCCTAAAGCGCTACTGCGAACCTCAGACCCTTTTTAAAACAACAAGTTTGCTGCGCCTTTGATTTGCTCTAACGGTTCCACCGATCGCGGTAACACGGGCAATCGAACGATTTCGAGTTCTGGAAAGCGATCGCGGTCGATTTCTTGCAGGTGGCGATAGCGATTATGCACCACATACCGTTGCGGTACTTCCATATTTTGCAAGGATTGGATTAACCTCACTTGTTCCGCCACAATTGCCGTTTGCGCTTGGATGACGCCGATAAATTCAGTGTGAGTGGGGTCTTTTAACTTCTTCTGCGCTTTGACCACTTGTTTTCGCAGATTCCGCAGTCGTCCCATGAACTCCACGCGCCCTAACACATTTTGATATTTCATCCACAGTTTGAATATCCACGCCAACCAATCAGCGAGTGCGGAAGGCATTTCTAAAAAACGCAACAGATGACCGGTGGGGGCGGTATCGAGAATAATTAAATCTTGTTCTTGGCGCTCCAATAATTCAATCACAGCAATTAAGGAGAGCATTTCATCAATTCCGGGTAATGCTTGGGCGACAATTTGTCGCCAAGCTTCCGGGGTATAAGCGATTTTTACCGCACCGGGTTGGGGGCTTTCGCCGCTAATCATGGCGGCTAATTCCCACAAATAATCATTCCTAAACTGTTCCAAAACAATTTTAGCATCGATTTCTTGTCCGCTTAAGTTGGCAGTGATTTCTGTGGGTTCATGTCCCATTGGTTGTCCGATCGCATCTCCTAAGGAATGCGCCGGGTCGATAGAAACCATGCGTATCTTTTTCTCGGGATAGCGATGGGCTAACCCCCACCCGATCGCCGCCGCTACAGTGGTTTTTCCCACCCCGCCTTTCCCGCCAATTAAAATCAATCGGCGACCTTCTGCAATAAAATCGCTGAAACTGGGGGGAATTTTTTCGGGCCAAGCGAATGACGCTGCTGTAGCGGGCAAGATGGTATCAATCTTTTCCATCTGCGGAATTAGGCTATCTAGCGCCGCATTTCCAATAGGTTCGGACGGTTGTTCGGAAAGGAGAAATAGGGGTTTATTCCCCGCCAAATGCAGGAAGTTTTCCAGCAGTTGTTGCTGTTCGCCATAGCGGTCTACATCTGGGTCATCTGGGGGTAAAATGTGATTGGCAAATAGACCGCCAAATGGGATGTAAAGCGCTTGCAAATTGGCGATAAACCGTTCGGTTTCTAACAGGCTCATCGGTTCGGCGATCGCCACCACTAAGCAAGCGGTAAATGCCTCATCTTGCAGCAAGCGTTTCCCGTCGGCTAAATCGGCTTTCATCTGGGTCAAAAATTCATCAATCTCATCGCCAGTGTACTGTCCCTTAAAGGTTTTTGCCATGTGCCGATGCTTTTCTTGGAACAGTTCCAGGGAATTTAAAACAATCTCTAAAAAATCCTTAATTCCGAACAAATTTAAGGTATGACCGGAAGGAGCCATATCGACCACAATCCGGTCTACTACCTTTTCATTCAGCAACCGTTGGATTTCCAGCAGTCCCATAATTTCATCTAATCCGGGCCATTCTAAATCCCACACCGGGGTTAAATCTTCTCCCTCAACAAAACTCCCCCGTTCGACTAATACTTCTAGAAAGTTACCGTATTTTTCTTTAAATTCGAGCAGTAATTCTGTGGCGGCGATCGCCCGCACGCTTAAGTTGGGCAAATCGGGCAAAGGTGCGGCGGTATGTCCCACCTGAAGTTGCAGCACATCGCCTAAAGAATGGGCCGGATCGGTGGATAGTAACACAATGCGTTCCTGGGGAAATAATTTCGCCCACTGTCTGGCAAATGCACAAGCTAAAGTGGTTTTTCCCACGCCTCCTTTCCCGCTAAACATTATCAGATTAAGCGAGTTGTAAAGATTGATTGGATGATTCATTTCCCCGCTGACACTCATCAAAACCTCCCAATTTTTTTTGTTCTTCGTGCGGTTGATGTTCGGGAGTCAGATTTTGGCCTGACATTGCGCCCGGTTGGGGTTAGGAAATCGGCACCTCCACTTCGGTCCAGGTTGCGCCTACCAGTTTAGCGCGCCCGGGATGGGAAGCGCGATCGCCAAGCATTTCACCCTCTCCCTCATTCAAGGGTAAATAATAGCTTAACCCCTCTTCATCGCCTGTCAAACGACGGTTCAAGTCGGCGCGAATTTCTGCCTCGGTGCGCGCCACACTCCAAATCCGGACTTCTGCCATTTTTCCCGCAAAAAAGCTCTCGTGGGTTTGGGTGATTCTACCGCCGAGTTTGCCCACCCAATAGTCACTCTGGGGGCGAGAAAAGCGATCGGGTGCGGGTTTTTTTGCCACCGGATCGCCGTTGCGGTAAAAGCGAGATTCCCCCCCGTCTTTCACCCAGGTAATGTGAACCCAGGATTGTACGGCGGGGAAAAAGTCGATTAGCACATCGGCATCTGGGGTGGCGACACCGGGAACCCCGAGGTGATAGTATAAGGCGCGATCGTAAGGACAGAGGGAGAGGGCGGGGGCACAGTCTTCTCCGAACCCCCGTTTGCCTAAAATTCCGTGCCACGCGCCATCGTCGAGGGTGGCGGGTTTGACCCAGAGGGAAATAGTAAAGGTGGTATCGTTGGCAAAGGGATTGTCTAGTTTTATATAGTCGTCTGCCCCATCGAAGGCGATCGCCGGTTGTTGAAACTGTTGCACCGGCGCAGGTGCTTCCCAACTGGCGATCGGCACCTCCATTTCCGTCCAAGTCGCCCCGCAAATTGTGCCATCATTGCCGGGATGCGCCAAATCCCGCGCCAGTTCCCCGGTTCCTTCATTCAACGGCCAATAATAGGCCAATCCGGCTTCATTCCCGGTTAAGCGCTGCTTCATATCGGCGCGAATCTCGGACTCGCTGCGGGCAATCCTCCAGATTCTCACTTCGCTCATGGCACCGCAGAAGTGCCGAATCGTCGCTCGTCCGGTATCTATCTTGCCCAACCAGTAACTCGTATGGGCAGCAGTATAAAAGCGATCGCTGGCGGGGTGGGTGGCATATAACTCGCCGTTGCGGTAAAAGCGATACTCGCGCCCTGCTTTCACCCAGGCGATGTGAACCCATTCTCCAGGGTCGGGGTGAAAGAAGTTCGGTAACGTTCCCATATCGCGATTGTCGGGGTCGCTGGGGTGGTGGGTCTGATAGAAGAGGGCGCGAGTCTGGGGGACAATCCACAGTTCGGGTTTGAAGTAGTTGCGCCACCATCGCTTCCCGAGGATGTATGAATAGGGAGCATTGTCCCGCTGGGCGGGTTTTATCCACAGGGAAATGGTAAAGGTGGTGGGGTTCTCGAAGGGGTCGCCGATTTCTACATAGTCATCTTCGCCATCGAAGCACAAGACGGGCTGTAATTCGTCTGGGTGAGAGTCGGAAGTCGCCAGGGGCAAGGCCGATCGCCCCCAGGTCGCGCCGATGATTTGACCGGGGTGGGGACGGGCGGCGCTGTCGGTTACGATTGTCCCTTCGCCTTCATCTAAGGGCCAGTAATGAGATAAGCCGGCTTCCCCTGCAGGGAGGGCACCGGCAAACTGGCGGCGTATTTCCGCGAGGCTGCATACTATATCCCAAATTCTCACATAGCGGAGGGAGCCGGCGAAATAATTATCTCCTCGACCAATAAAATACGTCGAACTTGTATAGACCATATCGGGCGCGGCTTCGATCGCAACTAACTCGCCATTGCGATAAAAGCGGTATTCGGTTTCTTCTTTCACCCAGGTGAGGTAAACCCAGCGATCGCGCGCCACAAAGAAGCCATCCAGCGTGCCGGCATATTGTGCGCTACCGTCCGCCTCCCAGGAATCGTAGTGCAATGCACCCTTTTTCGGGGCGAGGGCGAGTCCGGGGGAATGGGGTTTTTCTCTCCCACTGTCACCGATAATTCCTTGCCAACCGCCCTCTAACATTGTCGGTTTTACCCACAGGGAAATCGTAAAGCGGCGGGGGTTGGAAAAGGGGTTTTTCAGGGCGATATAATCGTCGATTCCGTCAAATTGCAAGCCGGATTTTTGGGCAGTAACAATGGCGCGGGGGGAGTCTTTAGCGGCGGATATGGAACAAGTCTGGGGGACTCGAAGGGTTTTCCATTTCCCTCCGTGAATCGACCCGTGATTGCAATTGTCGGTTTTATCGTAAACCGCGCTTCCTTCTCCTTCATTCAAGGACCAATAGCCGATTAAACCGGGTTCGTTTCCGCGCAAACAGCCGTTAAAATCGGCTTGAATGTCCGATCGCGACCGCGCGGTGTTCCAAATTCTCAGTTCTCGAATGATTCCTTGATATCCTTTCCGATGGGGACGAGAATTGCCGACAAATACGGTTTGCGGGGGGAGAAGGGGCAGGGTTTTATCTCTTCCGCTTTGCCACAATTCTCCATTGCGATAAATATTCATTTCCCCGGTAGTGGCACTTTTGGTAAATGCCCAATGAGTCCAGGTGGGATTCGGGTTGGGTTCGAGGAGGGTTTGTTCGATGCGATCGCGCTGAGTTCCGGTGGGGTCGGATCCGCACTCAAATCCCACCCAACTGCTATCCCAAGAGAGGTGAATGTTCAGCGATCGCACCCCGGATCGGTCGAATGCAGCGATCGCGCTACCGTTTTGATTCGCCGACCCTTCGCCAAAGGTCCAAAAACTCACGGTGATTTCATCGCCGCCAGGAATGCTCTGGCGCGGGAGTTGAATGCGATCGCTTTGCCCGTTCAATATCAACACCGACTGTTGCGGCAATTCGGCATTTTCTGCGCCGAGGGGGGGTTCCGGTTCTTTGAACTCGGGTTCCGCCGGGGCGGAGGAGGCGCAGGCTGCAAGGGTGTAAATCTCTTCCCCAGAGAGGGTTTCGTCCCACAGGCGCACCCGCGCGATCCGACCGTGAAAGAAACATGGACTGGCTCCGCTTTGGTGGGTTGCCCCTGCGCCCACATGCAGGGGTTGGGCGGCGTTGGGTTGAAATTGAATCCGCTGGCGTTGGTCTACAATCGCCCCGTTGAGATAAAATGTGGCCGTTTGTGTCTGGGAATCGTAAGTGCCCGCCAGATGCGTCCAGACCCCGGATTGGGCAAACGGGCCGCACAAAATCACCCAGGGAAACCGGGCAATTCCGCTTCCGAGCCAAAATTGCCATTGTCCCGCCGGGTTGATACAAAAGAGGTATCCTCTGCGTCCCTCGCTTTCCGAACCGCTGACAGAGGTTAAAATGGCGCGATACCCCAGTCCCCCCTGGAATTCTATCCACATTTCGATGGTAAAGTCCGGCGGGTTGAATTTCGCACTATAGGGAACTTCATCATCGCGAGTGCCATTAAACTCCGCAATGGCGGAAGGAGAATAGCCGAGGTCCACTTCTGTCATGGGTCATTTCTCTCCTGGGTCATCGATCGTTGGTTATGGGTCGGTTGACTAACGAGACCCCACGGCGATCGCGGTTTGAAACAGTTCTTCAAGCACCGATCGTCCTTGGGTGTGAGAAACTTTGGCGCGCGAGATGAGGACATCGGCACAAATGTCGCGGAAGTCTGGGTTGGTGGGGTCTACGGGAATGTCGTTGGGTTGGCACACGGTGGCGATTATCAAACAAGCGCGCAAACCGGAGGATTTTTCCGGGGTCGTGGTGCGTTCCCGAAAGCGCTTGACGAGGGTGACAATGGTGGATGCTTCGGACCGACTCAAGCCGGATTTTTGCACGACAATTTCTTGTTGGGTCAGTTCGTCGGGTTCGGGGAGGTCGATGGTAATTAGCCGATCCATCAAGGCGTCTTGGGCTTCGTGAACGCCGCAATATTCTTCGGGATTGGAGGTAAAGATAATCCGGAATTGAGGATGGGCGCGAATGTATTCGGGTTGCTGGGAACTGGTGGGTAGAACTAAGAGTTTTTCTTCTAATACGGGGAGAAGAACGTTGTTGACTTCCGGACGAGAGCGATTGAATTCGTCGTAAATTAGGGTTAAGCCTTCGCGACAAGCGGTGGTTAAGCGCGCATCGACCCAGGATTGGCGAAATTCATCTTCGACTTTGACGACGGTGTGGATGAAGTTATCCACCACTTTTTTGCGGTTGTAGCCGCGTTGGTTTCCGACTAAATCGGAGGATTTGTATTCGTCATCGCCAAAGATAAGGACAATCGGGCGTTCCAGCAAATTTGCCAGATGAATGGCGAGGGTGGTTTTCCCGGTTCCTGCCGGTCCGCGCAGGTGGATGGAAAATCCCGCTTGGAGATAGCGCAAAGCGCGCCGGGTCAACCGATGGATGCTGGGGGTATCGACAAATTTCTGGGAGTTGGGTTGCAAAACTGTGGTCACGAGTTAACTTCTCCGCATTAGATCGGCGCTGGCGATTCGTTTAGAAGTTGTGAATTTTTATGGGATGCGAGGGTTTTGCTCGCTACTGGAGTAGCTAGGGATACCCTCGCACCCGCCGTTAGAATTGGGCAAATTATGGGGAGTTGTTATTGCGATCGCTCCTTGGGTTGGGGGGATGCAGGGGTGGGTTTCTGCGGGGGAGTTTTGGACGCCTGGGGCGGTTTTCCCCATACGTATTCTCGGATGGCGCTGTAGTCGGCTTGGCGCTGCTGTCTTGCGGCGTACCAGACTTGCTGCTGTTGCGATCGCGTGTCCTCTCGCACGGTGGCGACAGTGGTTTGCAAGGTGTTGTGAAAGTCGCTCAAGGAGTTTTTCAGCGCTTTCGCCATTGTTTCGCGGTGGCGCTGGATCTCGGATAGGTCTTTTTGGGTGCGATCGCGGCTTTCTTGCACCTGCTGTTGTCGCAGTTGGATTTCTTGTTGACGCTGCTCTCGGGCGGCGTTCCATTGTTCTCGCAGAGACATGATTTTTCTCCTCAATGGCCCTTCGGCAACCCTGGGGTGCAGTTGCGCCCGCAAGCGTCGCCCTAGGTGGTTTCGCGGTCCTCGGGCAAAAAGCACCTGCGGCTGCGCGATCGCAACTCGCAGGTTTGATTTTTTAATGCCCTGTGCTAGCTTACACCGCTGGGACTGCAGCTTGAGAGGTCAGGCCCACCGCTTCCGCATATTTCAAATAGGTTTCCACGGATGCAACCACCACTCTCGCTTCGATCGCTATCAGTTCGATTCCCACGAGGGATACCCGCGCCCATACATCGATTACTACTCCTTTATCCAAAATGCGATCGACTACTTCTGCCAAACTCGAAGAAGAGTTTACTTTTTCCACAGCCATGATGTTTTCTCCTGTCCTTCAGATAATTTGCTGACCTATTTTCAGGTCATTTTTGCTCGGTTCTATCGTTTCGCATACAGGCTGAATTCCCACCGGATCCATCCTCGTACCCCTTCCTGTGGATAAACCGCGTTAACGTCTTTTTGTCTCAGTCTGCTGCTTGCCGATTTTTGCACCCCAATTCAATTTTTCACGGGTTTACCGTTTCTATTCTTGCCAATCCTACTTCAATTTGCTACCGATGTCGAGAAATTTTACAAAAATTAACTTCATGGATGGTACCTACTTTCGCAGGTTTCATAGTTCGGACATTTTGTCAACCGCGATCGCCCGGATTTATGCCACTGATTTTGCGATCGCCTTTTGCTCCTCCCAGGCGATCCTCCAGAGGTGGCTTCATTTCAGTTGTTGGATTAACGCCCTTCTTTCCCAGACCGAGTAAAATTTCTTAATCTTTTTTTAACCCCGCCCATTTTCAAACCCCCACCTGAGCGGTATAGTAGAAGGGGCAGCAGAAATCGCGATCGCCGCATCGGCAGGGGAACTTAACATCGCAAACCCTGGGAAATTTTGCCGATTTAAAAAGCCAATAAGGTCGTTACAATTGTAGCATAGATTGTGGCTTTGTGGCCATAAAATGGCAGGTTTAATATTCTAAAAGGGGGGAATTAAGGAAAGGTTAGGCGTGCTGAGGGTGACGGAAACAGAGAGGCGAAAAATTGAGGAAATATCGCCTTGCACCATAGGTTGTCAAGTGAGTAGAATTTATCGTGTCTTCTAAACCGATGCAGTCGAACAACTATCCATCAAAATCTAGTGGAAGCATTACCACCTCCACCCAAGGTTCTACCTTGGCAGATATTCTGGAACGAGTGTTAGATAAAGGAATTGTTATCGCCGGGGATGTGTCGATTTCCGTGGCGACGACAGAACTGTTACGTATCCGCATTCGCTTGCTGATTTCTTCAGTGGATAAAGCGAAAGAGATGGGAATCGATTGGTGGGAAAATGACCCCTATCTCAGCAGTAAAGCTCAGGCGTTGGAGAAGGAAAACCAAGCCTTGCAAGCACGATTGCAAACTCTAGAAGCGGAAGTGCGATCGCTCAAGGCCCTGAGCACTGGGGAAGGGGAAAGTAGCGCCAGTGAGGAAGCTCTGCGATCGCCTACTCCCTCCGCCAGCGATGTGCCACTCGAGGCGATCGAGCAACCGAATCCCCCGCCGGCGGACAGTGAATAAACCCCAAAGGTAAGTCTGCTAAAAAACGGGCGTTGGAAATCCCGTTTTTGCAAGCCTTCGCGCAGCCATGCCCGAAGCAGGCTATACTCCGCCGACGCCGACTCATGTTCCCAATAAAAAGACCCGCAAAAATAGGCCGTTTCTCGGGTGCGGGTCTTGGTTAAAAAAATGCCTTTTTAATGCCGAAACTCATCCAAAACAATATTAACCGATAGGCGAGATTGTTGCCATTCATCGAGGATATCGCGCAGTTCGTCTTTTGCCTCTTTGGCATATTGCACGCTGGTGAGACTTCCTAACAATCCCCCGGCGGCGGTGACGCTTGCTTCGGGAATTTTGTCTAAATAAAGCAGTCCGACACCGGCCATCAGAATAATAGCAGATGCAGCGGTAAGGACAGAAGCGAGGTTATAGCTGCGTCGCGCTTGTCGCAATAATTCACGGAAAATTTCCTGTTCGATTTCGGAAAGGGGATTGTCGAAAGGGGGGAAATACTTCATTTGCAAGTTCCTTCACTTGTTTTTTTCTTCATTACTATGCTGGCACGATTTCTCTCAAATTTACATCTAACAGGTATAGAGAAAGGTCTAAAAAAAGTCTATCTAATCGAGGTATAGCCAAAGTACAAGAAAAGTACAAGTGGGTCTAATTTTAGGAGAAGGTGCTTGCGCGAACCGGGTCTCGCCTTTATAATAGTAGCTGACCTGAAATGAGGTGAAACTCTATGGACTGGCAGGAATTTGTCGAGGTAGAAGCTAGAAAGCACGGGTTGAGTCCCGACGAGGAAGCGACGTTACTCGCGGCACTTCCTTCGGAAAATGAACACATCTCTCAGAAGACATTGGCCGCTCAACTACAAACAACCCTGCCAAATGTCAAAAAACGCCTGGGAAACATTTATCAAAAATTTGGCCATACTTGCCCAAATTTAGAACCACAAAAAGGAGCAGGTAAATTAAAGATACTCCGTAATTATTTAACTTCAAAATATTATAAACCAGGCCCCATAACCTCGGTCAATCCAACGCCCGAACTCTCTTATCCCCCAGAATTTAAGGCGCTGATTCAAGAAAAGACTTGCACCTTTTGCGGACGTCAATTTGTGTTTGCCGAGTTCGAGAAGTTTATGCGCGAGAACCCTTGCGGTTATTTTACCTTAGTTGCCGATGCCGGAATGGGAAAAAGTGCCATTGCTGCCAAATATGTTTCGGATACTTTTGCTCCCTGTTATTTTAACGTGCTGGCGGAACGGCGGAATACTCCAAAACAGTTTTTGCGAAGCATTCGGCAACAACTGATTCAGCGGTATGAATTGCAAAATGCGGAGGCGGATGATTTGCCGACGTTGCTGGCAAAGGTGGCGCAAAAACTGACCGATAAGAAACGGTTGGCGATTGTGGTGGATGCCCTGGATGAGGTGGATCGAGAACCGGGGGACAATCTGTTACATTTACCGACAACTCTGCCAGACGGAGTTTATTTTTTGCTGACTCGTCGTCCCTACACTTTGGAGAAAAAACGCTTGTTTGTGTCGCCGGGAGTGCCGGAGGCGCAGTTGGATTTAACGGCAAGCGAATATGCAGAATTGAGTGAGGCAGACGTGAAAGCGTACATTCGCTTATTTATTAATGAAGACCCAGAGCATAAAGAGGCGCTGAAGCAGTGGATGCAACAGCGTCAGATTTTGCCGCAACAGTTTATCGACTGTGTGGCGGACAAAAGTCAAAATAATTTTATGTACCTGCGCTATGTTTTACCCGCCATTGCCAAGGGTCAATATGATGACCTGGAATTAAAGGATTTGCCGGAAGGGTTGGAAGGGTACTATCAACAGCATTGGGTGCGGATGGGCATGGAGACAGAACCGGGGGAATTTATGACCATCGTGCTGTTTATTTTAGTGGAAAGTGGTACGCCGATTCCCTCGGAGATGGTGGCGGGGATTGCGGAGGCGGATGAATATGACGTGCAGAAGGTGTTGGATCGGTGGGTGGAGTATTTGAGCGATCGCGAAATAGAAGGAGAACGCTGCTACAGCATCTATCACACGAGTTTTCTCGATTTTCTGAAAAAGAAGCGGGAGTTAAAGAAAACGCGAAAGTTATTCGAGGAAGTGAATCGGCGGATTATGGAGTATTCAGAAGGGGAGATAGCGGGCGATAGCATTGCCCGCTTCGATTCCCCACGGCGGGATTTCAATTACCCGCTTCTTTTTCCACCCATTGCACGAAATTATCCAACATCTGCAAGCCGGCGTCGGAGGATTTTTCCGGGTGAAACTGGACCGCCATGATGTTATCCCGGGCGATCGCGGCGGTGACGGTTTGCGTGCCATGTGTCACTGTTGCCGCTTGCACTGCCGGATCCACCGGGTCCACGTAATAGGAATGGACGAAATACACCCAGGGAATCGGCGGTAACTGTTGCCACAAGGCCAACTCGGGCTGAGCCAATTCTAGCTGATTCCAGCCCATGTGGGGAATGGTGAGGCCCGCTTCGTGCTGAAAGCGGCGAACTTTCCCCGGGATAATCCCCAACCCGTTTTTCTTCCCCTCTTCGCTACTGTCGAATAAAATTTGCAATCCGAGACATACCCCTAAAAACGGCTTCCCCGAGGCGATCGCATCTTTCACCGGCGAGGCTAAATCGCGCGATCGCAAATGCTGTACCGCCGGGTCAAAAGCTCCCACCCCGGGCAACACCACAGCATCAGCTTGCAATATCTCCTCTGGCAGGTCCGTGATTTTTGGCGTCGCACCCGCTTTTTCCAATCCTTTGCACACGGAGTGCAGATTTCCCATATCATAATCGATGACGGCGATGACCGGCATTGCCCTTTTTCCCTTACACTAATTATCGAGGCTGTGACCATTATAAATCGATTTGCACGTTTTCTATGAACCAAACCATCCTCTTAACCTCCTTTAATGTCTGGCGATCGCATCAACCGTCCAATTCCTCGGACGATTTGCTCGAATTAGTTGCCGGGATTGCCCCCTCGGGCATTTGTCCGCAATCCCTGACATTTCTGCGGAAATTACCGGTAGATTTTCAACTTGCCCCAGAACTAGCGATCGCCACCGTCACCCAAATGCAACCGGATATTATCATCTGCTGCGGCATGGCGGAATCGCGATCGCGGCTCAGCATCGAATCGCGCGCCCGCAACGGCGAACGAACCCTTTACACCCCCGTGGATCTCGATCGCCTGGTTTCCCGCCTCTGCGACACGGACATCAGCCACGATGCCGGGAACTTTGTGTGCGAAGCCCTGTATTACGCCCTCCTGCGCCACCTGAGCCGCCAGGGCTTTCTCACTAAGTGTATTTTCGTCCACGTGCCGCGCCTGACGCCGGAAAACACCAACTGCATTATGGCCGATTTTCTCACAATTATCCAGACCTTATCTCGTTGGGGCATCCGCTCCACCCGTCGGGCGATCGTCTCCCGGGAGCTTTCCTCCTTACCCCTCGGTTTCCGCTAACCCCACCCTCAGAAATCAGCCCACCAGTTGTGCAGCCCTTCCCCAAAAAATTGCAAATGATTAACAGAAAATCCGTTACCGGGCAAGGGTCAGCCCACCGATGTCGGGTTAGCGAAAAAGAGCGATCGGCAAACCGGGCCATAACTCTTTCTAATCGGTCAGCGAAATTGTAACAAAACTTATTAATTCGACCCCAAAAACTTGTAGTCCTAGCTACTGTTCTCAACCCGCGTCAAGTTTTATACCAGTAATGGTCTGGGGGAATTCACCAATTACCCCCATCCAAGGGCGACTAGAGACTCTTTATTCGTTCAGAAAAAATAATACTAACCAGTCGGTTCAGCGCCACTGTAGCAAATTTTACTGTAGAGCATACAATTGGGACATCAGACCGTGCGATTCGACACCTACGAACCAGGGGATTTCTACGATGAACTGTTCATCGCCGAGGGCCAACCCCGCCCCCAAGCCACCCCCTTAATCCAACGGATCGACTCTCTCAGCGAAGGGGAACTGCAACAGCGACAACAAGCGGCGCAAATTGCCATGTTCAAACTCGGCGTCACCTTCAACGTCTACGGCGACAACGAAGGAACCGAACGCATTTTCCCCTTCGACCTGATTCCGCGCATCGTCGTCGCCGACGAATGGGCCTACATCGATCGCGGACTCAAACAGCGCATTCACGCCCTCAACCTCTTCTTAGCCGATATCTACGGCGAACAAAAAATCATCAAAGATGGCATCATTCCCGAAGAACTGATTAAATCCGCCAAAGGCTTTCTCGAACCCTGCATCGGATTGAAACCCCCAGAAGACCTCTGGTGTCACATCACCGGCACCGACTTAGTGCGCGACAAAAACGGGCAGTGGTACGTCCTCGAAGACAACATGCGCTGTCCCTCCGGCGTCTCCTACGTCCTCGAAAATCGCCGGGTGATGAAAAGCACCTTTCCCCAAGTCTTTAGAACGATGGACGTCCGACCGGTAGACGAATATCCCTCCCACCTCCTGGAAACCTTACTCAACATTACCCCCGCCAATTTACCCAACCCCACCGTTGTCGTCCTCACCCCCGGAATTTACAATTCCGCCTACTTCGAGCATTCCTTTCTCGCGCAACAAATGGGAGTGGAACTGGTAGAAGGCAAAGATTTAGTCGTCGCCGACGGATACCTGCAAATGCGAACCACCAAGGGACTCCAGCGCGTAGATGTGGTCTATCGGCGCATCGATGACGACTTTATGGACCCCACCGAATTCCGTTCCGACTCCTTATTGGGCGTCCCCGGATTGATGGAGGTATATCGCGCGGGGCGCGTGGGAATTGCCAACGCCTTAGGCACCGGCGTCGCCGATGATAAAGTCATCTACGCTTACGTCCCGCAAATGATTCGCTATTACTTGGGTGAAGACCAAATTTTACCCAACGTTCCCACCTATTTATGTTGGGAACCAAAGCAACTGGAATACGTACTGGCGAATTTAGATAAACTGGTGGTCAAATCCGCCAATGAATCCGGCGGCTATGGCATGTTAGTTGGCACTCAATCCACCCCAGCAGAACGAGAAGCCTTTGCCGAAAAAATTAAAGCAACGCCGCGCAATTATATCGCCCAACCCACCCTTTGTTTGTCCCGGGTTCCTACCCTAATCGACGGTCACTTTGAAGGTTGCCACGTGGATTTACGACCTTACATTCTTTATGGGAAAGAGGTTTATGTCAATCCCGGCGGATTGACGCGCGTGGCGCTCAAAAAAGGCTCTTTAGTGGTTAATTCTTCTCAAGGAGGCGGTAGTAAAGACACTTGGGTGTTAACGAGTTAACCTCACTCAAACCTGCTTGTTTCAAGCGGAGGAATGGCTGATTTTGCCGCCACTTCTTTCTCCCCCGCTTTTTCTGAAAACCTTTGTAACTCTACCCTCAAAAAAGCTTATGCTCAGTCGCGTTGCCGATTCGATTTACTGGCTCAATCGCTATGTGGAACGGGCCGAAAATATTGCCCGATTTGTGGATGCGAACTTAAATTTAATTCTGGATTCTCCCGTGGGCATGGAGCAGCAGTGGGATCCGTTGGTGAAAATTACCGGGGATTTGCCCGTGTTTCAAGAACGCTATGGGGAAATCAGTGCGGAAAACGTGATTCACTTTTTAACGTTCGATAGCGAGTATCCACACTCGATTTTATCCTGTCTGCAAGAGGCACGAGAAAATGCCCGTTCCATCCGCGAGATTATTTCTTCGGAAATGTGGGAGCAGGTGAATGCTTTTTACATGATGGTGAAAGACGCCGCCCCGGGGCAGCCTTTAGCGACCCTACACGATTTATTTACAGAAGTTAAGTTAGCCAGTCACTTGTTTGCTGGGGTGATGGATGCCACGATGACCCATAATGAAGGGTGGCATTTCGGTCAAATTGGCAGACTGTTAGAACGGGCGGATAAAACCTCGCGGATTTTGGATGTGAAGTATTTTATTTTGCTTCCTTCGGTGCAGGATGTGGGGACGACGTTGGATGAAATTCAGTGGATGGCGTTACTGCGCTCGGCAAGTGCTTACGAGATGTACCGGAAGTGTCAGCATCGGATTACGCCGAAAAATGTGGCGGAGTTTTTGGTGTTAGATGCGAGTTTTCCCCGTTCGATTCGCTTCTGCTTGCTGCGCGGCGAGCGATCGCTGCATCAAATTACCGGCACCCCCCCCGGAACTTGGCGCGATCCGGCGGAACGGGCATTGGGGCGCTTGCGTTCGGAGTTGGAATATCTGACTATTGAAGATATTTTTGACACCGGTTTGCACGAGTTTCTCAATACCCTGCAAAAACAGCTCAATCACGTGGGCGATCGCATTTTTGCCACCTATTTTGCCCTGGAACCACCAGAGGATAATGGGTCGTTGATGCGTCAAATTTCGCCGTTGAGTTCTCAGACGCAGGTGCTAATTCGCTCGTGAAGCGGCATAATGGTGGGGTGTGTCAAGGGCGCGATCGCGTCAGCTAATCTAGGGAAAATTCCAGATGCGTTATCAAATCGTTCACGAAACTATTTACAGTTATAGCAGGCCGGTGAAATTAGAACCCCATACGATACGACTGCGATCGCGCACTGATGCCACTCAAGCCCTCCGCTTTTTTTCCCTGGAAATCTATCCCGAACCTGCCGGTATTTCCGATATCATCGACCTCGAAGGCAATAATCTCATCCGCGTGTGGTTCAAACAAGAAACCTCTCGCCTGCAAATTTTGGTGCGCTCTGAAGTGGAAACTTTGCGATCGAATCCGTTTAATTATCTCCTAGAATCCTGGGCCACAAAGCTGCCCATTGACTATCCGGCGTCGTTGCTGGTAAAGTTACAGCACTACTTTCAACCCTTGGGCACCCCCACGCCCATCGACCCGGTGGTGACTTCTCTAGCGCAAGAAATCTGGCAAGAAGTTGAGGGGGAAACTGAGGCATTTGTCACCGCAGCAAACCAACGCATTCACGAGAATTGCAAACACCAATTTCGCGAAAAAGGTTCCCCGTTACCTCCCGCCCTCACCTGGACCGGAAAAAAGGGGAGTTGTCGGGATTTAACGGTGTTATTTATGGAACTGTGTCGCGCGATGGGATTGGCGGCGCGGTTTGTTAGCGGATATCAGGAAGGAAGTTCGAATTTGAGAACCCGATATCTGCACGGATGGGCCGAGGTGTATTTGCCCGGGGCGGGATGGAGGGGTTTCGACCCCTCTCAAGGCAAACCCGTGAGCGATCGCCATGTTGCCTTAGTTGCCAACCCCATCCAGAAGCATACCACCCCAATTTATGGCACCTTTCGCGGCACCGGCGTGCAGTCAGAAATGACCGTGAATTTATCGATTAATCCCGTGGAAAAGTTCTGATTGCTGTGGGAAATTCGGCTGGGGGAAAAGGGTGACGGGGAAAGATGACAGGGAATCTCTTTCCCCACAATCCGCTCTTTTTCATTGAATTAATCGATGAAAATGTCTTCTTTGGCCTCGGATTCGTCTTCATAATATTCCCACTCTACATCCGGCATATCTTCAAAGGCTTTTTTGACGTAGGTTTCCCAAAGTTTGCGGATTTTTGCCAAATAAGGGTCTCCCAGTCTCAATCTCAACCGATGGCGAATGACAAAGCTATCCGCTTCACACATAACGATATTAATCGGCGGACCGACAGAAATATTCGATTTCATGGTAGAATCGATAGAGAGTAAAGCACATTTTGCTGCTTCATTTAAAGGGGTATCGAAGGTAAGGGTGCGGTCTAAAATCGGCTTGCCGTATTTGGTTTCTCCAATTTGGAGAAAGGTGGTTTCTTTCGTGGCGTGGATGTAGTTGCCTTGATTGTAAATCCGATAAAGTTGGGGCGCTTCGCCTTGGATTTGTCCGCCGAGAAGAAAGCTACATTGCGCGTCGATGCGATCGCGCTCTAACCAGGGTCGATCCTGTTCCTGAATCTGTCGCAGTTTACTGCCCACATATCGGGCAACTTCTTCGAGGGTGGAAAGGGTATGGACATTCGGTTCGGCTTGATTTTTGATGTCTTTTTGCAGCCAAGTAATCACCGCTTGGGTGATGGAGAGATTCCCTGATGTGCAAAGAAGCAACACCCGTTCTCCTGGCGAGGAGAAATCAAATAATTTTTGGTAGGTGGAAATGTAATCGACTCCAGCATTGGTGCGAGAGTCTGCAGCGATGACTAACCCAAACCGGGTGATGATGCCAAGACAGTACGTCATAAGAAGGGGTTTATTGATGAACCGATCGGATCTTATCGCTGTCGGGAACCCTTCCGTGGGAAAATACCGGGGATTTTACGATCGAATCTGGTTAATTCGGCGATCGGCAAAGTAAAGAATGCGGTTGCTGCAAAGGCGATCGCCCAAAGGTGTGTTTCTCATGGGGGCGATCGCAAACCACCCACAACCATTGCACCCTTGCCAATTCTGCCAGAATATGATAATAGCAGATTGAGCGATCGGCACCTTGCCCGCTTCACCAGCAAATTTTTGCTGCCCGGGATTGGGCGAAGCAGGGGTAGCACCCATCAGGGGATGCAGCCCCCTAGTAAAAAGGCGATAAACCCTCCAGAATGGATAAAGACTGAAAGTGTTTGACATCTTTAGCGCTAATCCCTCCCTACATCCCCCGGAGGGATTTTATTTTTATATCTGTTTTAAATTAGCCCGATAAAAATCAAGCAGCTTGCCCCAGGGACAAACTGCTTGAAAGAAAATTAGAGATGAGGCCATGCGCGATAGGCTGCGCGGGGGCGCGGCATTACATCATGCCCATGCCGCCCATGCCGCCCATGCCGCCCATGCCGCCCATGCCGCCCATGCCGCCCATGCCGCCCATGCCGCCCATATCGGGCATGCCAGCACCTTCTTTCTCGGGCTGCTCAACCACCAGGGCTTCCGTGGTCAGAACCATGCTGGCGATCGAGGCTGCATTTTGCAGGGAGGACCGCACCACTTTCGCCGGATCGAGAATTCCGGCTTCGATCATGTCCACATACTCGCCGGTCAGCGCGTTGTAGCCGACGTTGAAATCGGTGTCGCGCACTTTCTCAACCACCACAGACCCTTCAACACCGGCATTGTTGGCAATTTGGCGCACCGGGGATTCCAGTGCCTTTTTCACCAAAATTGCCCCAATTTTCTCTTCTTCCGGTAGGGTTGCCATAATCTCATCCACTTTCGTGGCGAGGTGAATTAGAGTGGTACCGCCGCCGGGGACGATTCCTTCATCCACCGCCGCTTTCGTGGCGTTTAAGGCATCTTCAATCCGCAGTTTGCGCTCTTTGAGTTCGGTTTCAGTCGCCGCACCGACTTTAATCACCGCCACACCACCGGCAAGTTTGGCAATCCGCTCTTGCAGTTTTTCTTTGTCGTAGTCAGAGTCACTGCGTTCTAATTCTTTGCGAATTTGTTCGATCCGCTTTTGGATGCCGTCTTTGTTTTTCTGGTCCGCCTCAGCAACGATGGTGGTGTTTTCTTTGGTAATCGTCACTTTGCGGGCGGTACCCAGCATATCCATCGTCGCCGTATCCAGGCTCAAACCGATTTCTTCGGAAATGAGCTGACCATTGGTCAAAGTGGCGATATCTTGCAGCATGGCTTTCCGACGTTCGCCAAATCCCGGGGCTTTAATCGCCGCGACGTTTAAGACGCCCCGTGCTTTGTTCACCACCAGGGTAGCCAGTGCTTCGCCTTCAATATCTTCGGAAATCACCAGCAAGGGGTTCCCCGCCCGGGCGACTTTTTCCAGCACCGGCACCAAGTCTTGGATGCTGTTGATTTTTTTGTCGGTAATTAAGATGGCGGGATTTTCAAATTCCACCACCATCCGTTCGTTGTCGGTGACGAAGTAGGGAGAGATGTAACCGCGATCGAGTTGCATCCCTTCTACTACATCCAGTTCGGTGGTTAGGGATTTGGATTCTTCAACGGTGATCACCCCATCTTTGGTGACTTTATCCATCGCTTGGGCGATCATCTCCCCGACTTCTTCGTCGTTACCCGAAGAAACGGTGGCAACTTGCGCGATTCCATCCCCAGTTACGGGTTTCGCTACCGCTTGAATTTCTTTGACTAATTTGACAACGGTTTTTTCGATGCCTCGGCGTACTGCTACGGGGTTGGATCCCGCCGCCACGATTTTCATGCCTTCGCGAATCATGGCTTGCGCCAAAACCGTCGCCGTGGTGGTGCCATCGCCGGCAATGTCTTTGGTTTTTGAGGCCACTTCGCGCACCAGTTGGGCACCGGTGTTCTCCAAGGGGTCTTCTAATTCGATTTCCTTGGCGATGGTGATACCATCGTTAACAATGTCGGGCGCTCCAAATTTTTTCTCGAGCACCACATTGCGCCCTTTTGGGCCTAGGGTAATCCGGACCGCATCGGCTAAGGCGTTAACGCCTCTTTCGAGTGCCAGTCTGGATTGTTCGTCAAACGAAACGATTTTTGCCATAGTTCGCTTTCTCGATCTCCTCCAACTAGAAAATTTAGCACTCTTAGGCGCAGAGTGCTAATTCGTGTAAACCGTACAAATCCGATTCCCTACCCAAACTCTTATCGTCAATATTTAACCTGGTATTGTTAATTGGTAATTGGCAATACTCTCAGAAACTTTCTGCATCCTCTAGGGGTCGGAATCAGTAGGGATCCCCCCAGGCGATCGCCTCGGGTGAATGTCATGCTGGCAAGACCCCCTCGACCCCGACTCGATTTTCAGTCGGGGATACTTTGTGTTGCTTCTTGCTTCCCCAGCGCCGGGAACGATGTTGGCGCTGACTATACATAATTTTTTATTCGTAGGATAACACTCCTCTCCCCATCTTCACCGATTCTTTTGAAAATCGGCAAATCTAATTTTTTTTTAAAACTCTATAATTTTCCGCAAAAATACTGATGCATCATTTCACGTTTAGGCGAAAAATAGTAAAAAAAAGGGAGGAAAATACAGTTGAAACCTAATAAATTGCATCAGGGTGGTGCAATCGGAAATTTAATCAGGAAAAAAATTGATATTTACAGGAAAAATCGCCGTTAAGTTATCAGTTATAGGAGATTAAGCCGAATGGGCATGCTGATATAGAGCTATTTTTTTATCGCAGAAAATAATTTAATTTCGTAAATTAGTCACTCTCCAAACAAGACAAAATGCTAGTCATCCGGTTAACGAACCCAATCGATGAATAGAGTAAAAGAGAGTTGATAAAGCGGGGAGGTTTGCAGTGGAATCTGCCTAAAAATATCCTGCCTGACGGAATGACTCCAGGGATGTATCTACCTTGACAGATTCTTTTGGAGTCCTGAGGATGGTTGCTCACTTCACTTCACTTAACACTAACGCCGAACGGCAAAAAAATCAGTGGCGATCGCTAGTTTTTATCGATACTGGCATTGATGATTATGAATTTTTGGCAGCGGGAGTCAAAGAAGGCATAGAGGTTGTTTTGCTCGATCGCGACGGCGATGGTGTGGAACAGATTGCCACGGCGATGCAAAACCACGCCGAGAACGATCGCCAATTAGATGCGGTTCATATCGTTTCCCACGGAAGTTGCGGCAGATTGCATCTCGGTTCTGGCGTGTTGAGTGCGGAAACGCTATGGAGCGATAAAAGTGTTTTAAATCGATGGAAAACCGCTCTCAAACCTACCGCCAACATACTGCTTTATGGCTGTAATGTTGCTGCAGGTGTAGGAACAAAGTTTGTAGATACGTTGAGTAACATTCTCCAAACAAATATTGCGGCGTCGGTAGATTTAACCGGAAGCGCATGTAAAGGAGGGTCGTGGGATTTAAACTATACCACCGGAGAAATAAAAGCTAGGGTAGCATTTCAACCGCAAGCGATCGCATCATATCGCGGTATTTTAGCCACAGTCACGGTAACGAATGCGAATGATAGTGGTGTCGGTTCGTTGCGGAATGCGATTTCAACCGCACAACCGGGAGATACCATTGCATTTGACAGTAGTTTAGCCAACCAAACCATTACCCTCACCAGCGGTGAGCTGCTGGTTGACAAAAACTTAACCATTGATGGGGCCAATGCGGCAGGATTAACCATTAGTGGCAATAACGCCAGTCGCGTCTTTTATGTTAAAGAAGATAATAACTTCCAACCCAGCACGTTTACGCTGCGGAATTTAATTGTTGCCAATGGAAATGCCACCGGAACTGGAGTAGACGGCGCAGGTGGAGGAATTAGAACGGCGAATCGCACCACTCTCATCGTCGAAAACAGCGAATTTAGAAATAACGTCGCCAATAGCGAAGGTGGCGGGGCGATTTATGTAGGGTTTCGCAGCAACAATACGATTGCGAATACCATATTTGATGGGAACGATGCAACCCCCACCAATGCTGAACGAGGCGGCGGTGCGATCGCCACAAAAAGCCTCAGTACCACCACAGTTACCGATAGCACCTTCACCAATAACAAAGGAATTAACGGCGGTGCGATTAATAGCCTGTTAAGCGAACTAATCGTAGAAAATTCCACCTTTACCAATAATGACACCACTGCAGGGTCTTCGGGAACGGGAACTTTTGGTTATGGCGGTGCCATTTACACCGATGGCGCTTCTGACAATAACGATCCAGACTCCGGAACCGTTGCCATTCGCAACAGTCGATTTGATAGCAATATTGGAGCCGGTCAAGGCGGCGGATTGTTTTTATATGTTTATCCTCCAGACAAAGTAATTGTTGAAAATAGCACCATCATCAACAATAAAGTAATCGAAGATGGAAAAGGAGACGCCCTAGGGGGAGGATTGCGGCATGGAAATGGTGAATTAACCTTGACCAATACCACCTTTTCTAACAATGAAGCACTCTCTCAAGGAGGGGGATTGTGGCTGGGTGAAAAAACGAATATGACCCTGACCAATAGTACATTTTCTGGCAACAGAGCAGAATCTGCTGATGGAAGTCAGGGGTTGGGCGGTGCGATGGTTATTAATATTAGCAGCGGATTTAATGCCAATATCGTTAACACCACCATTGCCAATAATGTTGCCGGATTCCAAGGCGGTGGTTTTTGGGGAGGGGGAAGCAATACCACGTTAACCAATACAATTGTTGCCAACAATGTAGGAGTCAATGGATTTAATGTCAAGCAACAAACCGGGTTTGAGTTTAACGATGGTGGAGGAAACATTCAATTTCCCGCCAAAAATCCCAACGACCCTCAAGATGTAAATGTGACGGGAAATGTCGCGATCGCCGACCCGAAACTCGGTGCCCTACAAGAAATAAACGGTAGACTGGTACATCCTTTACTCCCCGGAAGT
>NZ_JAJENT010000619.1:0-11880 GCF_035615515.1 Phormidium sp. CCY1219 | reverse complement strand
AACCCAGATCTCAAAGGTCTCGGCCCAGAAGCCCGCGCCGTACCGCCTAAGCGGTCGGCGTCGGGAGTACGTCACCGGTTATCCTTCATCCTTCATCCACCCGTTCTTGTAATTCTGATTTGGGTTTGTTGGTCAATCTTTGGAAAATCAGTTGAATTCCCAGACAAAATAACCCAAAGGCGGCAAAGGCAAAGACGAAGGTGCCTAGGGTGGTGATGCCGGTGACTAAGGTCCGCACGGCGATGGAAATATTCACCGCTGTGGGATTGGTGGAATGAATGGGTTTGCTGGCAAAGGTTTCGGCAATGGAAGCGGTGAGCAACATGCAGGCTCTTGCGATCGCCGCCGCGACTCCAGAACCAAAAAAGCACCGCCAGATGGGGGGTTCGCTTTGGGATGATGTGGGTGGGGCTGGGCTTTTGCTGGATTGATTGTCTGTGGAGTTGTGATGAGTCATGGTTTGCAGGTGGAAATTCTATCTGCTACGGTTTACAACTGAAAGGGTAGGAGAATTGCAAAGGGGAATCGATCGCCTAGGGGACTTGCGATGCCAGTTGAATGCCGGTATTGATAAACTTGGCGACCCATAAGTCTAGATTCGGATCGGCGATCGCAGCTTTGACTTTTTCCCGCGCTTGTTCTGCTTTCTGCCGCGAATGGGCGATCGCAAATACGCTCGGACCGGACCCGGACATCATGGTTCCCAAGATATCGCACTCTTCAAAGGCTTCGCGCAGTTTCAATACCTGCGGATAGGCGGGCAATACCACTTTTTCTAAATCGTTGTGCAGCAGTTGGGCAATTTTTTCGCCGTCGCCTTGGGCGATCGCGCTTAACATGGATCCGGAGTGAACTCGCTTGCGCCGCCCTTCTAAATCTTTCGCTTCCGAGATGTAGGTACTGCCAAATTGTTGCCGATAGGTTTGATAGGCCCAAGGGGTGGATACGGCTAAATCCCGATATTTTGCCAACACTAGATGCAAACTATCTACATCGGGCAAGGGTTCTAAGTCGCTTCCCCGCCCGGTGGCGAGGGCGGTTCCCCCAGCGATGCAAAAGGGCACGTCGGATCCAATTTCGCTGGCTAAATCTTGCAATTCGGGCTGGGTTAATCCCAGTTTCCACAACAGGTTGAGTCCCACCAGCACTGCTGCCGCATCGGTGGATCCCCCCGCCAAGCCGGCAGCTATGGGAATCTGTTTGTCTAGGGTAATATCTGCACCGCCATAGCGATCGAATACACTGGGGAACCGGTCTTGCATCAGTTTGGCGGCGCGATAGGCAAGGTTGGTTTCATTGGTGGGCACTTGCGGGTTGTCGCAATGGATGCGAAACCCTTGAATGCTATTGGGGGCAATCTGTAGGCGATCGGCTAAATCGATACTTTGCAACACCATTGCCAGTTCGTGGTAGCCATCGGGGCGATCGCCGATAATTTCTAAATAGAGATTTATTTTTGCCGGGGCAATCAACGAGTAAGAACGCATGGTCATTCATCTCAGTTCACAACGGTAATTTGTGGCTGGTTAACAAATTACTCAAGGCGACCCAATCTCTAACGCTGAGGTCTTCGGCGCGCGATTGAGGGTTAATCTCTAATTGTTCCAGAAACTGGCTCAAGCGATCGCGATCGACGATCGCTTTTAAGTTATTTCGCAACATTTTGCGCTTGTTGGCAAACCCCACTTTCACCAAACTCTCTAACTGGCGCGGATCTTCGGCAGGGGTTTCCACCCTCCGAGGACGCAAGCGCACTACCGCAGATTCTACCTTCGGCGGCGGGTAAAATGCTTTGGCCGGTACTGGGCAAATATACTCGCATTCGGCTAAATACTGCACTCGCACCGATAGCGCCCCAAATGCTTTCGACCCCGGATCCGCTACTAACCGTTCCCCCACTTCTTTTTGCAACAGCAGCACGATCGCTTCATACGGATTCTGTGCCGGTTGGCCGATCTTTCCGAGCAGTTTTTCTAAAATCGGACCGGTAATATTATACGGAATATTGGCGACGACTTTATTCGGATGCTGAAATTTCTCATCCGCTTGCGCCAATTCTGCTGCGATATTCAATGATAGGACATCTCGTTCTAAAAGTAAAAAATTATCGGTTTTCTCGTATTTTTGCCGCAGTTTTTGGCACAGATCTCGGTCGATTTCTACGGCAATCACCGACTGGGCGAAGGTTAATAATTGCTGGGTGAGGATGCCGGTTCCCGGTCCAATCTCGAGGATGCGATCGCGCGGGGATATCTGCCCTGCACTGAGAATCTGGTTTAATACTTTCTCGCTTCGCAACCAATGTTGGGCAAATCGTTTTCTCGGATAAGATGATGGCACGATCCAGTTCTGACCTCTTGTTCGTTTCAGGGGTTCGGCTTTCAATTTTACTCCTAAAACCAGCACAATCTTGTTTTCTGGCTTGCTTTCGCGGTTGCAGGGTCGCAAAATCGGGAACTCCAGGGGGATCCTGTGGCGCGATCGCCCCCTGGATTCACCGCCTGGGCGATCGCCTCCCCCCATGATTCTCCCTTCTCAATTCTCTATTTCTCCTTCCTCGCCGCCTGCCCCATCTGAGCATCTATCCACAGAAAGAAACCGTTCTCTATCTAGGGCAATATTTTTGCCTCTTCCCCCAGTTCTATAAAACCCGGGTAGCCAAACTTACCGGGCATGGAAATCAAATATTCTACCCAAAGGAAGATGTATGGGGGCGGTGGAATTTACTAAACTTTACATAATGTGAAGTTAGGATTTTAGTTTATCATGGCTAACGTTTCAGACAATATTGCTCAGGCAAAAGAAAATATGCCGGATATCACCCCGACGCCGCCGAGTTTAAAACCTCAAGTGAGTCCGCAGGACTTGAAAGGGCGTCTGGAGTGGGGCGAACCCGGTTTGACGATTATGGACGTGCGATCGCGCGAGGCGTTCAACTACGAGCGCATTACCGGTGCGATTCCGATGCCGATGGATAGTCTGCCTTCTTCTCCCGACAACAGCAACTTAGAAGCGCGCCGCGATATCTACGTTTATGGCGACAGCGACCAAGAAACGGCTCAAGCGGCAAATCGCCTGCGCGATGCTGGGTTTATCAACGTTGCTGAAGTCAAAGGCGCTTTACCGGCATGGAAAGCGATCGGCGGTCCGACGGAAGGTATCGTCTCGATGGAAGGGCCTGCCGGTCCGAGTTCCCTGAAGAAGAGCGAAACCAATGTTGCCGCTCGTTTAGATGAAAAAGCGGAATTAGCATCTAAAAAATAATATCATGTTTTAGCGCAAATCGGGGATAACTTCCCCTGTTTGCCAACCAACAGATTTTTGGTCGGGGTCACCACGGTGTGCCCCGACGTTTTTTGCACGACTGTTCCCCAATTCCCTTTCACCCTTGATTCAGGGTTTGCCAAGTTTTGGCTAAACGGCGAGCAATCTCTCTGGCGATCGCCTCACTGTTCCAATAATAAAGATGTGCCAGGGGATTCCAACTGGTTAAAACACTGCCCACATTCACCGACTTGTCTGCTGTTACCGCTTTCTCGTATTCCGGACTAATCGGTTTTAACGGATAAGCAATAACATCCGAGTCATCGTAAAAATTAATCCATTCCCCGAATAAACCGGGATAATACTGCTGCAAATCCGCCGCCGGCACGCGAATGGGGCGGTCGAATTTTTGGTGCAAGCTCCATAGGGCTAAGGGACTCCCTAGAGTATAGAATAACTGTAAAGTTTCTCCCAGTTCTAAAGCCGTATCTCCGATTTCGCTCTTCACCAATTCGGGGATTACCCCCTGCTTGTCTGCGCTGTTTCTGAATTGCTGCAAATCGTAAAAGTAATTACTGGCAATCACCGAACCGAGGCTGTGAGAGATGACGCATAACGGCGCTTTGCTGCCGGCTTTTTGGGCTAAATTTTTCAACCCTTGGGAAAATTGGCGATGAATGCGATCGTAGAGGGTTCTATCTTTCTGCGAGGTGATTTGATAGGCAACGGTATCCCCGAGAAAGGCAACGAAAAAGAATCGCAGTTGGCCATAGTTGAGGGATTCGGAATTAATTTTTTCCCAGAGTTGGTCTTGTTCTTCTTGCACCAAATTCGCCCAGTAAATCGGCTCGATCGCCAGACGCGATCGCGCTTCGGATTCGTCAATCTCTAATTCGGCGGCAAAGTTCGCGAGAATCCCCTGGATCGTGGGTTGGAAAAAAGTCGGTTCCTGACTGATTCCACTGTCAAAATTGTTATCCGCCACGCCAATGCCATGAATCATGGCAACCGCTAGTTTTTGCTGTGACATTTTACATTCCGATTGTTTAGGTTTTACCTCAAGGGTGGGTAATTGATGATGAGATAAAATTATAGCAAATTGAGTATGATGCCCGCCAAAAAAGCCCCGCCTCAGAGAAAGGTGGGGTGAGAGGAGCAACGATCGCGCCGGTTCCGAGATACTATAGAACCGAGGGACAACGCAAGGCTCGCGAGGGGAATGTGCGAATCTCGATCGCGTGCCATCACCCTAACATAGGGATCGCACCGATGGAGGGGAGGGGAGGGGAGGCGCGATCGCCTTTCTTACTCGCTCAAGCGATCGCGCAGCATGTCGTGGAGAAAGCGATATCGCCCGCCGACTCGTTGCAAAAACAGCCGTTCTGCGGCATAATTGAGAAACTTAGTATAATCCCAGGGCGTTTCGCCATCGCGCCAGAGAATCAGTCGCACGGTTAAATGCTGCATCCAGGGGATACCGACGATCGCCCCGGCGATCGCGCCAAAAATCGGCAGCACGGCGGCAATAAAAAACAGCACCGACAGCCCATACATCACCCAGCCCTCTTGGGCGTAAATATGGGAAATCAGCGCCCCGATCGCCTGAAAACCGAGCAATCCCAGCAGGGCAAACAGGAGAGAACCCACCGCCGATCGCCACAGTCGTTCGTGCGAGACGGTTGTCAGATTCACATCCGGCACTTTTAACGCCACCAACCCGGCAGCACTTAACGCAATTATCCCAAAAAATATCCCATAAATCTTCCAAGCTTCCCCGCCATAAATTGCGGCGAAAACTACACTATACACCAAAAAATAACTCACCACAATGCCCACGGGATAGATTAAATCCTTTCCCTTCGCGGGTAAGCGAATGGGGGGCAATTCTGAAATCGAAAATGCGGTTAGATTTGCCCTCGTCATGGTGGTGGCCAGCCAGCGCAACCAATAGCGGGTATGCTCTGCATTGGGCGGTTGTCCGCGCCTGCCATAGGCGCGGGAAGGAAGATCCCGGGTCAATTGGCGGCGAATGTAGGCATTAAACAGATAAACGATGCGCTCTTCGCGGGAGGTGAGTCGCTTCCAAGAATGAATTAAAATTTCCTCATAAGCTAAAGTCATTAAATTTAACAGCAGCGGCGTTTTAGCTAATTTTAATAACCCCGGATTGCTTTGTAAATCTTCCCACAATTCCCGACTGCGAGACGAGCGCAAATACTCCTCAACTTGGGACACCGTGAGGGGTTGCAAGCCGATCGCGGCATATAAATGCAGGCGAGACTTGCGACGCTGGTAAGTATCCATGCGCGAACACAATACCAACGGCAGCGATCGCCCATCTTGCCCCCGCGCCCGCGAAATCGTCTCCAAACATTGCTCCTGTCGGTCTTCTGGGATTTCATCCAACCCATCGAGCAACGGTAACAAGCGATCGCTCGCCACCCATTTCCGGACTAACACTCTGCTCGCCCCATATTTCCAGCTCACTTCCCTCACTAACCAACTGCTGAAGTGGCGATCGCTTCTCCAGCTTTTCAAGTCCAACACCACCGGCATCGGGGCAGTTTCATCCCCCACCGCGCGATCGCACAGATCCTCCGCCAATTCCAGCAACGTGGAGGTTTTCCCCGCCCCCGCTGCCCCCAAAATCAACACAATCCCGCCAATCCTCGCCACCCGCAGGGTCTGAGCCTCAGTATCCACCCGCGCCCCCACCGCATTCAGCGCCTCTACCCCGCCCGGGGCCTTCGCCCGCCGTTCAAGTACCTGCAAAATCCGTTCCTCTTTCTCCACCGACTGCTTCGGATGCTTGCCAATTTTCACCTCCACTTCCCAAATCCGAGGCATTTCCCCCGGGGATTCCTCTCGCGCCAGATATTCGCGCACCGCATAATGGAGAGACTGTCGCGATCGGGCGCTGACTTCTCGCTTCACCGCCTGCAGCAATCCCTCGCGGTTCTTGCATGGCTGCTGTTTCGAGAGCTGCCACCGTTGCAGTACAATCGTCCCGGTGGGCAACGCCGTGCCCAAGATAAATAAAAACATCGCCAAATAGCCCGCCGTGGGGTAAAAATCCGGGGATACCGAATCATTTTGCAATAAAAAATACAGCAGCACGCTGGTTCCCAGGAATAGCACCGGGCACAGCCAAAAGCCAAACGCCGGGAAAGGCAAACGGGCCACTAATGGGCCGATGCGACGATCCGCCAAGACAAATCCGCTTCTGCTACGATCGGGAAAACTGGCGCTGTGGGCATTGGGGGAGCAGTCCCAGTGCTGGGCGATCGCGGAAGGCTCCAATAACGAGGCGCTCAATCCAAATAACAGGGCGCAACCCCCCGTCAGGACCAACAGCAAGATCCAGTCATCCCGCGTGGGCGTTGCTAGGGCGGCGACCCCGGCGCAGAATACGCCATTCACAGTGATGCTTAGCAGCAACCACAGCGCTGCAGAGAGTGTCGTCATCGGAAGTTTAGGCATAGTAGAGGCTGGGGGTGGACTTTTACAATCATAAATTTACCGTCTCGCCGTCAATTTCTGGCACTCAACATTGCCCCCTTGCTCCCTGCGCCGGGGTGATTTCCGCTCCCTCTGGCGCTTTATTGGTTTTTCCTGAACAAATCCGCGCGATCGCCGCAAACTTTGCCAAACTCGTCGATATCAATGCACCGTTGTTCGCAGGAGACCCCGACTCGTGGAATACGATATCCGTTATAAACCCTCCTTTGCCACCATTTTCGTCACCCTCAGCCCCGGAGAACGCATCACCGCCGAAGCCGGTGCCATGATAAGTATGGACTCTCGCCTGTCGATGAAATCTCGCGTTTCTGGGAATATCTTTGGCGCTTGGTTGCGTAGTACCTTTGGCGGGGAATCTCTGTTCGTGAATGAATTTAAAAATGACACCGCCCAACCCCTAACTCTGGTACTCTCGCAAGCGACAATTGGCGATATCGCCGGGGTGGAATTAACAAATTCGGCCATTTGCTTTCAACCCGGGGCCTATATCGCCCATACCCCCGGAATACAATTGGGCCTGCGATGGGCGGGATTCACCAGTGGTTTCGCCGGGGAAGGATTCTTTAAACTGAAACTCAGCGGCACGGGACGAGTGTTTTTTGGTGCCTATGGCGGCTTGACGAAAAAAATTATGGATGGCGATTTGATTGTGGATAATGGCCATTTAGTTGCCTATTCTCCCAGCATTAAAATGGGTCTGCGGTTCTCTGGCGGATTGTTGGCTTCCATGACCTCACAAGAAGGATTGGTGAATCGCCTACAAGGTCGCGGGGAGGTGTATTTGCAGTCGCGCTCTTTGGATGGTTTGGTGAGCTTTTTGCGATCGAAAGTGCGCTAGGAATTTTGTTGGTAAATTTTTAGAGGATAAAAAGAGGATGGAAATTACAATTTTAAAGCAACCAGAAAGCGCGATCGCCCAGGTTCAACTCGATGCGGGGGAGGAAATTATCGCCGAAGCCGGGGCGATGATTTCTATGAGCGCCAATTTCCAAACCAACACCACCCTGAGAAAAGGCAAGGGCGGGGGCATGTTGGGCGGTTTGAAGCGCAGTTTGGCGGGAGAGTCTTTATTTTTAAGCCAATTTCGCGCCCTCGGAAGCCCGGGAGAAATCTTTCTCGCTCCGCAAATTTTAGGGGATATTTTTCATTATTCGATGGGCAGTAACGGCTTGGTGGTTCAGGCGAAATCTTACCTGGCAAGTAGTACGGGGGTAGAGGTAGAGTTGGGATTTCAAGGGTTTAAATCCCTGTTTTCGGGAGAAAATATGTTTTGGCTGGATGTGGGGGGAATGGGAGAGTTGTTGTTAAATTCGTTTGGGGCTATTTATGAAGTGCCGGTGAATGGGGAGTATATTGTGGATACCGGGCATATTGTGGCGTTTGAAAAAAGCCTGAATTTTGACGTGATGAAACCGCCGGGAAGTAGCTGGCTGAGTGCTTGGTTGGGTGGCGAAGGCTTGGTTTGTCGGTTTAAAGGGGTGGGGCGGCTGTTTTGCCAAACCCACAATGCTGAGGCGTTTGGCCGCTTGGTAGGCGGGCAATTACCGCCGAGACAAAGTAATGCGTAGGTGATGGGTTTGCAGGTTGAAAATTTGAGGGAAATTATGAGTGGTGAAATTGCTTTTGAAATCGAACATTCTCCGGCTTATGCGTCTTTGCGGCTGCAGTTGCAACCGAATCAATCGGTGTTAATCGAGTCGGGAGCAATGGCGGCGATGGATTCTGGAATTCAGATGAAATCGCGCATGCAGGGTGGAATGATGCAAGGACTCGGGCGGATGATGAGTGGCGAGTCGTTGTTTATTAGCGAGTTTACGGCACAAGGAAAAGGAGGGGAGATTTTTGTCTCCCCTGCAGTTCCCGGGGATATCGAGCATTATTCCTTGCAGGGGAATGGTTTGCGGATTCAGTCTAGTGGGTTTTTGGCATCGAGTCCCACGGTGGCGATCGAGACGGGGTTCGAAGGGGGTCGCGGCTTTTTTAGCGGCGAGGGTTTGTTTTTGGTCAGGGCCACGGGCGAGGGGGATTTGTGGTTTAATTCCTATGGCGCGATCGTGGAAATTCCCGTGTCGGGCGAGTATGTGGTGGATACCGGCTATATTGTGGCGTTTGAGGAGAGTTTGAATTATTCGGTGGAGAATATTGGCGGATTGTCCTTTCGCGGATTGGCAACCGGCGTGTTTGGCGGCGAAGGATTGGTCTGTCGCTTTCAGGGAACCGGGCGCTTGTGGGTGCAGTCTCGCTCTTTGCTCGGTTTGCTCAATTTTTTCCAACCCTTTCGCCCGGTGAGCAGTTCAAACAATTAGCACCCGCAAAAAAAAGCACTGGGGAAACCCCCTGCTTCCGAGGCTTTGCTCGGAACGCAACCCCTGGAGGCGAAAAGCCTTGCCAGATAAGGGTTTGGGGAATTTTCAAAAAAATTTTGCTAAAGGGGTTTACAAACTGGAAAAATTTGCTATGATAGTAAAGGTGCAAAACCAAGGCTCAGTAGCTCAGTGGTTAGAGCAGGGGACTCATAAGCCCAAGGTCGCAGGTTCAAATCCCGCCTGAGCCATTCACTACATAAGGGTGTCAGCCCTTTATTATTTGCAAGCAACCGCGTTCAAGAGAAGCAATCGACAGAATGCGGGATGCAGCGTTATGCTACCATATGTGACGCTGAAATTTAGGGTAAAGATTAGGGAAGCCTTCAACCGGGCAGAGGTGGAGCGTGAAAAGCGATTCTGAGTGGCTTAAGCAAATCAACGCCGAACTGAAAGCAGTTCGAGCTGGAGTAACTGTGCGACAAAAAGGCGATCGCCTCACTCTCCGAGGGACTTTCCCCCCCAAACCCAACAGCACCATAAAGACCTCATCAACAAGACCTAAAACTGGGCATCTATGCCAATCCAGCAGGTTTCCGTCGAGCCGCTGCTGAAGCAATGCGTGTTGGTGGTCTCTTAGCTTGCAAACAATTTACTTGGTCGGAATGGTTGGAACCTGAACCTGACACGTCTGCCATCCCTATATCCGATTGGTTGGAACGTTTCGAGCAAGACTATTTCAACAAACGCGCCAGGACACCCAAGACCGAAACCAGTTTCAGAGACTATCTCAAAGCCTGGGAATTATTCAGCGATCGCCACCAACCTCTGACCAAAGATTCGATATTGGCTGCGGTCATTAAGTCTGACCCAGATTCAAGGGCTAGGAAACGCGCCTGTATTGCGCTCGGGGCATTGGCTAAATTTGCCAGTATTGAGATTGACCTCAAACCCTATCAAGGAAAATACTCACCCTACAGTGCCATTGAAGAAAAAGAACTACCCAGTGATGAGTTGATTGTCCAGTGGCGCGATCGCAATATACCTCGAACATTTCCAGTTCGCAATGTAGGAACAGAACCAGCACCATTGATGGAAATGCTTGAACAATCAGATTATTTACTTTTGGCAACCAATGGAACAGAAAGAAGAACCCAATTTGCTAAAAATTATTTTGATGGTCTAGGAAAACCAATTTGGGAAGTTTTGATTCCCGATGAACGAACTGATGAGGGTGAACCTGCTGATAGTCCAGAGCCTCCCAACACTGAACCACCACCGCAACCCGATTCAGACCGACGTCCAAACTCAGTTGGCAACTGTCGCATCACCAATATTCGTGATACTGGCGATGATGGTCTATCTTCAACAAGTTGGCATAATAATGATTTCACTCGGGTCTATATCGGTAGAGGAGGCAGTCAGGGAATTGCGCGATCGCCCCTGCACAATCCATATCCCATTTCCGAAAGCACAACTAGAGAACAATCAATTCATAAATTCAAAAGATACTCATGGCCTCTGATTCGGGATGAAATCTCTCCTTTCTATCCAGCAATCCGCAACGTTGCCTCCCTACTGGCTCAAGGACATGATAGAATTGGTTTGTCATTGCGCCCCCCGTGAGTGCCATGGGGACGTTATTCATCGAGCAGCTCTCTGGATGATTGAAAATAATCGCGTTCCCAACCAACCTGATGCCCCCGTTACCAGCGATGGCCGCCTTCATCTCGGCATGGCAGGACTTAGCAATCTGGTTGGATTGACTCCTCGAATGAAACTGGAAATAGAAACGTTACTCGTCAACCGGCATCGTGAATGGTATTTGAGACTCAATGGTGTACCTACTCGCAATCCAGTGGTTCATATTCGTGGCTCTGGGACTGGATTTGACCGATTGGTTGCTCGATACCTAATTCGCGATGGTTATAAAGATGTTGTCATTCATGGTGATAGCCTTCCCAGTGAATTGCCCAGCAACCTTCCCTGGATAATAAGCGATAAGCCTTTAACTGACAATCTCGATTATCTATTCGTTCATTGGGATGAGGAGACAGAAGAAATTGAAGATTTGATTCAGGAATTTAATCAACCTGATAAAACATTGATTGCTTATGTTCGAAAACCGAAAGTTAATTTGCCAGACCCCATTCCTGATTTAGAAGACCCAAAACGATTTGAAAAATATGGGAGAGAGGTGCGGCCTGGTTCTTATGTAGCGGTCATTGGTTCTAGAGAATTTCGCCGTGCTTCATGGGCTAAACAAGCGATCGCTCAATTCATTAATGCTCTTCCCAATGATTGTATCGTTGTTTCTGGTGGTGCCAAAGGAGCCGATACCTATGCCGCTGATGAAGCTAGAGCCAGAGGATTGCAAGTTATCGTTCATCCGGCTCATTGGGTTCAACGTCCCGACCGACTTCCAAATGGACAGATTGACCCCAATTGGAAACCTATTCTTATGCCTCCTGACCGCAGTCCTGAAGATACCAACGAAAGAGCTAATGCGGGAACTGAACGAAATAAAGTCATCGTTGATGAATGCAATTGCCTCTATGCGTTCTCTATCAAAAATATGTCAAGCGCAACCAAAGATGCTTTCCAGTATGCTGCTTTAAAAGAGAAATCTAATCTGGAAATGCTATTTGAGGAAGGTGCTGAAAAACGCTCATCTAATTATGTTGAACGTGCCCCGTTTAATTTATTTTACTTTGATGCTGGACAGTGAAAAGTTCTCTATGACCCCGAGAGTGTCGCTCTATGACCTCAAAAAAATGGACCGGCATAAAACCAG
>NZ_JAJENT010000618.1:0-10487 GCF_035615515.1 Phormidium sp. CCY1219 | reverse complement strand
ACTTGCGACGACTGACGTAACACGATCGCATCGGCGCGAATCGGTTCGAGGGAAAGTTCTTTGACGGGTAATTCCACCAGGGCGATCGCTTCCCCAAGCAACCAGGTGGCTATATCCTGGGAGAACTCTTCCGCAATGAATTTACAGATATTGTCGTACATGGGCACCCTGACTGGCGAGTTGCACTGATGATAGCCCTGTCCCTGCTTTTGTTTCCGCCTCCAATTCGCGCAGCCAAACCTGTTTTGTTGCAGATTGTGGCCACCTCACGTAAGTCAAGCAAACTTAAGTGAAACGAGAGGGAAAGCGGCTAAACTCAAACGGTTCTGGCTGGCCTGTTGTCGGACCCCGGGAGGGGTTGTACTGGAAAAAAGCTTAATATTTTATGATAACTCATTGGCCAAAAAATGACAACCCACTAGAGCGACGTACCTCCCATCGCCGCCCGAACCTTAAATGATAAATTGTAAATTGTTAACAGTTAATTGTTCGATCCTGAAAGAGGAGCAACACCCGTCCCGCCCCCGACGTCGTTGCCCAAAAAGTGCGGGGATCGCTGCGATCGCCTCTTTGCCCAGGTAGCGCGGAACTCAGCCCCCGGCAAAACGTAAAAAAACCTAAAGCGGGGGGTAAGAGTAAATACAGATACAAATTAAAAAAACTTAAGAGAATATACTCCCCAAGGAACGCTCCTGTTACTATAATTTCTATAGGTACTGGGTTAACCCAACCCCTGCGAGCGGATTCGAGGCAGGAGTCCCTAAATGGCCCCAGGGCTGTGCCGGGATTCTCCTCGAGACCAGCATCGCGAGTGGGCGTAAAATAAGAGACGATTTTTCATCATCACGGGTGTATGGGAGAATCATAAATCATGCAAGCCAAACTTGTAGCCGCTAAGGGCTGGGGAATGCGTTGGACGCAAAGTGTGCAACGCGAAATATATGTCAATTGGCTATTCATCAAGCGCGACCTTTGGGTTTCGCTGGTCCCGGGAGTGATTTTTCTATTGGTCGCCTGGAGCGTGCAAGATGCCAGCAGCCAAGGGGATTTACTTTCGGCATTAAAAGGCGGGGCGGTGTATTTTACCCTTTATATTTACACCTTTTGCGTCGCCAATCAAATGGTGGGCATCGAGTCCGATCGCATTAATAAACCCGATCGCCCCCTATGTAGGGGACTCTTGTCTTATCGGGGGGCGAAGTATCGCTGGATAGGCAGTATGGCGATGTTTTCCGCGCTCGCGTGGCACCTAGGAGTATTTGAATGGGCGCTGCTGTGGCAAATCTGCATTGTGGTGCTTAACTTTGGCGGATTGTGCCAAGAGTGGCCCACCAAGCACTTTTTCCTCGGATTGGGTCAAATTGCCCAAATGGCTGCCGCATGGCAAATTATCGCCCCGATTACCCCGGTGACCTGGAGTTGGATTTTGCTGGTGACCAGTCTCTCGATTCCGTTATTCGGCATTCAAGATTTGCCGGATATTCCCGGAGATATGGCCACCGGTCAAAATACCTTCGCGATCGCATTTGGCGAAAACGCCGCGCGCGGGATGCTTTGTGTGGGCTTTTTCCTGTTGCCCGTGGCGATTCATTTCGGCTTGATGATGCCGGCAGGGTGGAATATTTATCTGTTGCTCTGGGATATGGCACAAGCCATCGTCAGTTGGAGCGTCTCCCTGCGACTTCTGTTCTATTCCACTCCGGAAGACGATCGCCAAACCTATCTGCTCGCCCTGTGCTGGTATTATCTCGCACTCGGTAGCGCTAGTGCGGGATTTTAACCCATTAGCAAGCCAATGTCAACCGCGATCGCCCCGAAAAATCCATACCGGGCGATCGCTTTTGTCCCCTTTGCCGAGAATATAGACACTATCCTCCTCGGCATCGGCGATCGCCTTTTTCTCCGGAATTTCTTCACCGACTTGACCCACAACAACCCTAAACTTTTTTCCTTCTATTATTCCCAGGCAGAAAAAGCGCGATCGCCAACATTTTTGTTCTCTGGAGAAACCCGCCCGAGGGAAAAATCTGCCTGAGAAAGCCTGTCGCCCCTCCCGCGCAATCAGTTGTCCCCTGCCGCTTCCCTTTTCCAAAAAATTAGCCGATTGTTTTTTTAAATCTTTTCCCTAAAAAATCTCGATAGAATCCTTCCCGATGGGGAGATTTCAGTTGGGAAATCTAACCTCAGAACTGACTGGGGCTGTCCCTCGCCCCTCCCGAGAGCGGAGCCGAGATTTTCACCGGAACGCAACTGCAGCGCGATCGCTCATCATCCATTGAGAATCCCCCAACTCCGATTTCCCATCGCAGTGCCGATTACAATACAACTTTTGTCGGGAAATCTCATCTACCGAAAGTCAGAAATTTATCCTCTGAAATTGACCGCTGCATCACTTCAAGCTCTGAGATTCTCGGAAATACCGCAGTTCAAGACACAACAGTGACAATTAACGAAGTGTCTACCTAAATTTCCCGCTGTTGTTGTTTTTAACCTAGGGTTGGTCTGTAAGCGAAACTGACAATGCTTTTCTTGCTGGAAAAGCCTTGACAAAACCTAGGCTAATCTGGTAGCCAAAAAAACAGATAAACCCCTAGCCATCGCCCCTGAGAAAATTATGAATTTAGTTGATTTAGCATATACACCGGCTCTCGAACAAGCGCGGCTGATCCGCACTAAAGAAATTTCCCCCCTAGAGTTGACCCAACTTTACCTAGAGCGCATCCAAACCTTAGATCCGCACTTGGGCAGTTATTTTACCGTCACCCAGGAACGAGCCTTAGCCGATGCGAAAGCCAAAACCGAACAGCTTTCCACCACCGATCCAGAAAAACTCCCGCCCTTTTTTGGCGTCCCCACCTCCATCAAAGACTTAACCTCCGTCACCGAGATGCCCTGCACCTACGGTATCGCCGCCTTTCGCGAGAAAATGGCCACCTTCGATCGCGCGGTGGTGGCGCGGATGAAGCAAGCGGGCTTTACCATCCTCGGCAAAACCGCCACCCCACAATTGGGCACGGTTCCCTATACAGAAGCCCCTGGATTTCCCCCCACCCGCAATCCCTGGAATCGGGACTACACCCCAGGCGGGTCCAGTGGCGGCGCGGCGGCGGCGGTAGCGGCGGGCTTGTGCGCGATCGCCCAAGGCACCGATGGCGGGGGTTCCATTCGCCTGCCCGCTGCTTGTTGTGGATTGGTGGGGATTAAACCCGCCCGAGGGCGCGTGTCCTCTGCACCCCTGGGAGACTGTATGAATGGTCTGGTCACCGATGGTCCCTTGGCGCGCACCGTCGCCGATGCCGCCGCTATGTTAGATATTATGTCCGGCTACGTCACTGGCGATCCCTATTGGTTGCCCGATCCGGAACCCTCATTCCTGGAGCGCGCTCGCACTGAGAACCCCCTAGAACCGCTGAAAATTGCCTTTGCCACCCGCATCGAGCCGATGGGAGATGCCGAACCCATCTGCGAGCAAGCGGTGAGCGAAACCGTAAATTTACTTGAAGGCATGGGTCATACCTGCGATCGCATCACCCTCGATATCAGCGAATTGCTCGAATCTTTGACCGCGTTCTGGTACACTGGACTGGTGTTTGCCAATATGCCTCCCGATGTGCTAAACCCCCTGAATCAAGAGTTGCTCAAACGCGGACAGGGAATTACCGGCGGGCAATACTTGCAGGCGGTGACTAAACTCCAAATCATGGCACGGCAAATCGTGGCCATGTTTGAAAAGTTCGATGTGCTATTGTTGCCAGTTTTCATGCATTCTACCCTGCGCGTGGGGGAATGGGCCGATTTGTCCCCTGACGAAGTTTTGCAAAAAAGTCTGGATTGGATCGCACCTTGTCCGCTGTTTAATGTTACTGGTCAACCGGCGATCGCCATTCCGGCAGGATTTGCGAACGGCTTGCCCATCGGCGTTCAGATGGTGGGTCGTCCAGCCGCCGAAAGCACCCTCATCGCCTTAGCCGCTCAACTGGAAGCCGCGAAACCCTGGAACCACAACCGTCCTCCTCTGGTTTGAATTGGCCTCACTCAATGCCCGCTTTATATATATACAAATAGTCGCTACGTCATGCTAGGATACACTTTAACGGTATGAATTAGGGGTTGAGTGAGTTTTATGAGGAGTTGAAAAAGCGCCCCTAGGTGCGCTAACCGACCCTTTGCCCGCCGATGCGGGCTATTTTTTGGGCAATTGTTTGACTACTAAGTATATTTTTACTCGATCCAACAAAATTGCTTTTAAACTCGTTCCCAGGCGATCGCAGAGGCACCCTCGGAGAGGAACTGGCAATTGAGGCGCGATCGCCAACCCTATCCCCCGCAGAGCCTTTTCCAGAAATCGTCACCCAGCAATCAGGGCGATCGCGTTTTTGCAAAAAGAGACCCACCTAACGATGGACATGTATTGGATCCCGGGATTCCGGATGAAAGGTTCGATCGCATATCCAGGTTCGCGTCCCAACCCGCAACGCCGGCGAAACACCACCGGAGGAGCCAATCATTTTTACTTAGCCATATAACGATGAAAAGCGGATAAAAAAACGCCCCATCGACCCGCCAGAAAGAGGGTAACATATCCAGAAGGCGATCGCCCCAGCATGGGCCACAGCCATCGCCATAATAATCCAGACGAAGAAAGCCACGAAAAAGCATACAAATGTAACTACAATAAGCTGCGCCAAGCTTGGGAGACCAAATCGCTCAACCAGCGGCGCTGAGTCAAGTCCAGCAGACAGTCATCTGCCAGCACCTCTGCAGTCACCTCTTCCAATGACTTCCCCTGCGATCGCGCGATGGTAATCACCCCAGCGATCGCCGACGCCACCAACTCCTCATCCACCGGTTGTTGTCGCAGGGCAACAATTTCCTGGTAACTCGTCGGAATCTGATAATTCATCTCGTCACACTCCTTGCCATGAACAAATCCGCAGGTTTTGTTAACTTTCGTTAAGAAATTTTAATTCTGTACCCGGAATCTTAGCGCACTTTTACTCCCTGTCAACCCCCGGAAGGGACAAATTTTTTTCCTTCACCTCACCCGCCAATGAAAAAAATCCGAAGGAGAGAAATTAAGCGCCGCCGTCGCCACACCGACGACCCAAAATGGCCACAAGGGTGTGCCGAGCGAAAAAAACTCTTCCCTCGCTATACCACAAAACCCAATCCCTGTCAATCCCAAACGCAGAGGCAGAAATCCACCCCTCCCATTACAGCTATACCCAATCCAGGGGGGAATTATCTCGACTGATGCCTTCTCCACCGTCAAACCGCTCATCGAGGCCCAGCAAATAGAACCGATCGCCCCACAATTTCTCCCCTTTCCCGAGAGGCGCACCGCCGTGGTGCGCCCTACCAATCTCGCGACTACTTCTGATTGGGAAAACTTGGCAATTCCACCGCCGACAAAGACCGACGTTTTTTACCATTTCCCCGCAAAGGATAGACCACCGGTGCGGGCCAATTCGGTTCTTCTGTAGAACTAGCAGTGGTGACAGTGGTATTGGGGGAAGGTTCTGTCGGTGCAGCTGAAACCGCCTCCGACTCCTGGGAAGAGGACCCTTCTAGCTTCTGCGCGTAGGCTTTCGCCTTCAGTAATAGCTCTTCTTCGCTGGTTCCCCCGCGAGAAGCCGGCGTTTGCGGGGGCTTGGGCGTAGAACTGGGCTTCTGCGACCTCGATAAAGGCGTCAGGGGAGAAGGCACCTCAGCAGACCAAGACTCCCGGGAGGAAGGATCCGGTGCAGAAGAGCGATCGCTGCTTCCCGGGGACTGGGGGCGCTGGATTAGCGGATCCAAATCCTCCCACATTGGCCCATCCTCTCGGCGGGATTTCTCCTCCATCTGCGCGGAAGAGGGCGGTGCAACAGTCCCCTCTTCCGACGCCTCCGCCGTCGCGGGGGGCAAAGTTTCCCCAGTGGCGGGAGGCTGCAGGCGGTAGCGAGACAAATCAGCAGGCGGTTTCCCCGAGGGAGGCGCGGTGAGAATGCTCACCCCTTCGGAATCGGTTGGCGCTGACCAAGGGGCAATGGGTTGGGCTTTCGGAACGATACCCGTAGAAGAACTGTCCCCAGGGGCAGAAGGCTCAGAACTTTCCCCAGAAGACACTTCCCCAGCGCTCATCGGTTCGCCCACTGCAGCGATCGCCGCTTTCGCATTTTCCTGGGGATTTTCTATACATTTTTCCAACGCCGCCTTAAACTGTAACGTGTGGCGTTGTTGTCGGTGCAGGCGCGATCGCAAATCCCGACAGAGATTTTGAGTCTGCAACAACATCTGAGAGTGCTCGTTATAACGCTCCTGAGTCAGAGCGCATTCTCGTTCCATCCGCGCCAAACGCTCTTGGCTGGTTTGGAAATCAGCGGATAAACCTTCGATGACATTGGTTTGTTCCCGAATTTGTTGCGTTAGGGAGTTAACTTGATGCGCCAAATGCTCTCCTTGTTCTCGAGCCGTTTTCAACTCAGCAGTGCGGCGGTCTAATAACTTTTGGCGGTCTAACGCTTGCGATCGCTGCTGTTGCAAAGACTGACGGGTTTCGTGCAGCAACGTTTCGAGTTGTTCCACCCGGTGATGTAGTTCCCCATTGTCCTGCTGCAACCGTTCCAGAAGGGCCTCCCGTTCTCCGGGCGTCTGCGGATGCGAGTTCGGCGATCGCGACTCAACCGGTACCGAGGGCATTTCCTCTCCCGCCGAGGGTTTTAACAATTTCCCCGGCGCAGAAAAGGCCACATTCTCTGGGATCGCCGGGTCAAAGGTCATTTCCCCGGGGGGCGAATCCGCAGTGGGCGCTTCATCTGCCTCCCCGGATTGTAACAAGTCCGCAATTCGTATCGCATGAGGAAAGTCCACGGTTTCCCACTCTTGCGCCCCGAGTTCAGTATTGGGGGAAGCCTCGGCGGAGGAGGCTGGGCGATCGCCGACGTCCTCCGGCGGCGTGGATGCAGCCTCTTCGAGCGGTTGATTCGATTCGCTATAGTTGGGGTTGGTGCGGTTTTCTGATTCGCTCATGGGGTTTTGGGGATAGTGGATCTAGGGGACAAAAGGAGGATAATTTAATTTACACTTGAAACAGTTTGGTGAAAAATGCTGCCAAAATTGACGCTTTTTATTGTATAACTCAGACGTTAAAGATGCTTGGGCCAGGAAATAGTCAGAAAGCCGTTAAGCAATTTCGATTTGCCGTGGTCAGCGACCCTCATGTTGCCCTGACCCATACGATTCAAGACATAGCCAACCGATTTCATTTAGTGGAAATCAGCATTCCCGCCTTGGAAATAGTTTTCGAGCATTTAGAGACCCTGAATCTCGATTTTTTATTGTTACCGGGAGATTTAACTCAGGATGGGGAACCGGACAATCACGCCTGGTTGGCGCAACGGTTGGCGGCTTTGCCCTTTCCGGCGTATGTCATTCCGGGAAACCATGACGTCGCGGTGGAACTCGCCAACCATCGGTCGATTGGGTTGACGGATTTTCCGTCATATTACCTTAAATTCGGCTATGACAATCCAGAGCAACTTTATTACAGCCATGAAGTGCTCCCGGGGGTGCGCCTGATTGGCCTCAATTCTAATCAATTTGACGAAAGGGGCAAGCAGATCGGGCGCATGGATGAGGAACAGTTGCAATGGTTGCAGGGGGTGCTCGATCGCGCAGGGTCGGATGAGCTGATTTTAGTGACCATTCACCACAATGTTTTAGAACACTTACCGGGACAGTCTACCCATGCAATGGGGCGGCGCTATATGTTGGACAATGCCCCCTGCCTGAGAAAAATGTTGCGCGCGGCAGGGGTTAACTTCGTCTTTACCGGACATTTGCACGTGCAAGATGTGGCCTATGCTGACGGGTTGTACGATATTACCACAGGTTCTTTGGTGAGCTATCCCCATCCCTATCGGGTGCTGGAGTATGCGGTGGATGAACGGGGGCAAGGGTGTTTGCACATTGAGTCCCATCGGGTAAAATCAGTACCGGGATGGCCTGCTTTGGGGGAAATTTCTCGAGAGTGGATGGGCGATCGCTCTGGCCCGTTTATGATGAAGTTGCTCACCTGTCCGCCGTTAAATCTGCCCCCGGAACAGGCGGAGGAACTCGCCCCCCATTTGCGCTATTTCTGGGCGGATATTGCCAATGGCGATGGTTGCTTTGATTTTCCCCAGTTTCCCCCCCACGTCCGCCGCTATTTTCAAACCTTTAGTGCCCTCGCCAGCGATCGCACTCCCCAGTTTATCGACAATCAGGCCACCTTGATGCTCTAAGTTCAGCGGGGCGGGAGGCTTCCCGGAGAGTTTGTACCGCGAAATATACCCTCATCAGGGGCATCTACCGCGCGATCGCACTCGACTCCCAAGGGCTTTTCGTCTCCCTGAAACCTTCCCCCTGTCTACACATTTAGTTTGCATAATATTGAAATTTCAGCCCGCTCTGGCACAAGGGACAGTGCCGAATTCTACAATATTTAGGAATTTAGAGGTAAAAAAAGGCGATAAATCTGTTTTTTTACTGGTTTTGGGGCTAATTATTCCCCCGTTTGGAATTTATCGCGCGATACTGATTATGCAATTTAAGTGTAATTGCCCCTCGGGAAAATCCAGAGGGGCAAGGGGTGAAGCTGGGCGAAAAAAGTGAGGGAGACTAGCGCGCGATCGCCAGGGACTCGCTCATTTCATTGAGCATAGGCGTCACCGCTTCGAGTAACGCGGTCATCCCTTCTACTTCGCGAATCATGGTAGCGATCGCCATCGCTTCTTCCTCAGATGCATCATCGGACAGCGCACTCAACTGCGTCAGCAACGAGGGCAAGGTTCCGCGCAGGCGTTCCACGGCGGCGACGGAAGGATTGAGTCCGGAGGCATTCAAGCCGCCTTCTTGGGGCAACAGGGTTTCAAAGCCGGTGCTAAAGGTCTGCAAATCCCGTTCCACAGTGGCCACATTTTCCAGGAAGGCTCTTGCATCACCCGGGTCAGAAATTGCGGAAGCGAGGCGATCGGCTTGTTCGCGCAACCGGGCGGCGGTGGAGGTGGGGGCGATTTCCATCGGTCCATCGGGGCTGGCGATCGTCACTTTAAACGGACCCGGGGCGGGAGGATTTTCCTCATAATACGCCACCGCTTCCGGATTTTGAATCGCTTCCATCGTGAAATCGGCGGTTTCAGTATTGAAAGACAATTTCAGGGGGAAGGCCATTGGATTTTCCGGATCCACAAACGGGGTAATCCCGGTGAGGGTAAATTCTTCCACACCGCCGCCGGGGAAGTCGGTAAAGTCCACCGTATCACCCGGGCCAAATTCACCTAAGACGCGATCGCCCACAGACACGGTAAACTTCTCTGGGAAACCAGTGGGGAAATCGTCAATTTTGGTAAACAACGAATCCGAAGTCATCGTATAGCGGAACCCTTCCGCCGTCGGGGGGTCAAACCAAGCCCCACTGGCCACGCCAACAAAGCTAAACGCCCCATTTTGCATGCCGATGGGCAAGACCGGCGAAAACTGAGAAGACCCGGGAGAAACGCCGACCAGGGAAATGAAAATATTGCGTCCGTTGAGGCGGACTACCATCCCGCCCCAACTGCCCCAACTCCAGACGCTTAACACCCGCAACCCTCGGATAGCACTCAGATTCGCCAATCCGACTAAGCTATTAAACGCATTGCCCCGAACCAGGCGGCGATTGGAGGGAACTACGAAGAACATCCGTTGCGACCCCACTGCCAGATCCACGGTTTGGGTGATAGTGGGGGTGGGTACCGGGTTGGGGGTTTGAGGATTGCCTCCCGTGTCGGGATTCGGTTGGGAGGAGACGGGCGGGGAAACGGCTACCGGGGTTTCTTCCACCGGGGGATTCACCGGAGGTGCGGGGGTTGGCGCAACCGCTTCGGTGGTTTCCGCCATTTCGGAGGTGGGTTGGGAAACCGCCTCTAGGGTGGGAACTTCTTCGGTGGTATCCGGATTGGTTGTTTCTGTGGTGGTGGTGTTTTCCGTGGTGGTGGACCCCGCCTCGATCTCGATACGGTTAATGGTCATCTCAAAGCCGGTTTGAGAGCTGATGGTGGTGGTGGTAGTTGTGGTGGTAGTATTCTCCCCGGTGATATCGGATTGGTTCGTACCACCGGTGCCTGACCCGGGTTGGTTCGTCCCACCGGTGGTTGGCCCTGCGGGGGGGTTCGGTCCGGTGATATCGGATTGATTGGTTCCACCGGTGCTGATGACGGTGGTGGTGGTAGTGATGGTGGTGTTGTTATTGGTGGTGGTGGTGGTGGTCGAAGTCGGTCCGGTGATGTCGGACTGATTGGTTTGCGATCGCCCTGAGGTTTTGGGCACCAAGATTATGGCCAGGGACAATGCCACAGGCAGAGTCAAACACAAACCACTTTTGAGCAAGTAAGAGAACACTTTCATCATAAATTAGGGTTGGTAAGGGGGAGAACGGAAACCCTCGTCATTTATGCGTAGGGAGGAGTTCTCCCCCCTTACACAGA
>NZ_JAJENT010000617.1:0-14829 GCF_035615515.1 Phormidium sp. CCY1219 | reverse complement strand
GTAAATCCAAGGCGGTAGGGGTTTCAATTTTAAGCAGTCGTACACCGGGAAATGGAGCCTTGTACTTTCTAAAAAAACGAAGTCCTGTCGGAGTGCTGTTTATGTAAGGGGGGGCGAATTCCTCCCCATACATAAATGACAGGGGTTTCCATTTGCCCCCCTTACCAACCCCTAATTTTCGATGAAGTGGCTTCGTGTTGACGGCAAAGTGCTCGATGTGGTTGCGGCATACACTTTTAAGCTAGGTGATGACAGTTCTGGGAAGGTAAAGCGTGACCCAAAGAACTATGGACTAGCAAAATTTAGCTCTGGCAAGCGCGATAACGGCGACCTGAATGGCGCGCTAATAGCTGCCAGAGGCATTCTTAAGCTCACGCGCAGAAATGACCGTGAGGCAACTCCAGCAAACGTTCTGGACGTTCGCCTAGAAGCTGGGCCTGTCTGTGTGACCTGTGGACTCCCGCAGTTCCAGGGCGCGCATTGTGACACCCCCACCGGGCGCAATTCAGGTGGGGGAGGCTTCATAAAAAGACTTTTGGCATTGGGACAGATTTATGAGACAAGTTTTCAAATTGAAGATGAAGCGGGCGGGAGAGTTATTCGATCGCCTGATAATTGCGACGATCGCGCTGATTGTGGGGATGCTGGTGGTGGCGGCACCGGTGGGAGCCACTGGGGTTTATCAAATGCCGAATCTGAACCCGGGCGATCGCACCTGGGTGATTGACGATGCCGAGGTTCTCAGCCCCCTGACGGAAAATAAAATCGGCAAAGCCTTGGAAAATCTAGCCCAAGAAACTGGGAACGAAGTTCGCTTCGTCACCATTCGGCGGTTAGACTATGGAGAAACGGCAGAAAGCTTCACCGACAAGCTGTTTGAGAAATGGTTTCCCACGGCGGAAGCGGGGGAGAATCAAACGGTGTTGGTACTCGATACCCTGACGAATAATTCAGCCATTCACACCGGGGAGCAAGTCAAAACGATTCTCAACGATGAAATCGCGCAAAGCATCGCCCAAGACACCTTGCAAGTGCCGTTAAGGGAGGGGGATAAGTACAATCAAGCCCTTTCCGATGCCAGCGATCGCGCGATCGCCGTCTTATCTGGAAAGCCAGATCCCGGTCCGCCCACAGAGGAAGATACCCTAAATGTGGAACGCACCTTTGCCACGGCGGAAGAAACCGACACCCAAAATGCCACAGTGGTGGTCGTGGTGTTGTTAGTGTTGGCAACCGTTATTCCAATGGCCACCTATTATTTTTATCAAGGAGGCTTTTTGCAGTAACCGAATTGCCCAGGGAACCATTGCCAATCCGCTACGGGTGGGCGCACCGCAGTGCGCCCCCTGGGGAGAAGCACTCAGAACCGATGGCCTCGCCTCTGCCGCAAAAAACATTTAATTTGCATACTATCCCCCAAATCTAGGATAAAGATTTTCCATGCGATCGCAGTCAAACCCGCGCCTCATCCACCGGAAATTAACGCTGAACATCAGGGTGCGATCGTTCTTCCCACCGCCTTATAAAAGGAGGTTTCAGTAAGGAGAACGCCCATTTTGAGGCTCTTGCCCCGGGAGGCGGGTCAACCGGGAAAGATGGAGTCCAAACACAGCCACAGAGACTCTGCCGAAAATGCAAATTAAATGATAAAGGAAGCAGGAAATCGTACCCGAGAGGGATTAATCCTGAACGTAGTCCTCGCCATTAACCAGAGCCATTTCAGCGCGGATAAATTCCCGCCCGAGATAAGCCGCATGATCGAGCATCGTTACCGGGGAGGGTTGAGTGCCTTCAAAAATTTTGACGCACAGCTCCTTGGCGCTTCTGGCGGTGTAAACCGTTTCCGGAGTGCGTTCCACCTTTGCGCGTGCGGGGATAGGTTTGCCCGTTTCCGGGTCTACCGCCAAACCGCGATCGTTAATTTCGTTACTGAAATGCTTAGCACAAATTAAACTGGCATCGCGATCGAGATAGATAATGAAATAGCCGCCCGGATCCAAATCGATATGCCGTTTCGACAGTTCTTCATCAAGGGCACGAATATTTTCCACAGTTTGATTCATAATCCGATGGGTGAATTCAACTTCTAGAGTAGCAACTGACAGGACTGAGCATCACAAACAGCCCTTTTTATCAGTCTAAAAGTCTAGGGGACATCACAAAAGAGGAGAATCATCAGATTTTAGAATTGTAAGAGAAGCCACAGAAAATAAAAAGCCCGAAATTTGCGCTTGAGGGGCGGGTGTCCTGAGAAGGGTTGCGATCGCAGATAGGGAAAAAAGGCAGGGAAGCAACCGCGATAGGCAACACCAGATTTGGGCAGACTGAATGGGGGGGGAGTAGATATTGCCCCCGTCTTAGGGCCTCAGAAAAAAACTTTACCTACAGTTTTCCGGCGATCGTGGCAACAGAACTGCGAGAGCCGATAAACTTGAGGCAGACGTACTACGAAAAAATTAGAATTTCATCATGCACATTGCATTTCTTAATCCCCAGGGGAATTTCGATCCCCACGACAGTCACCTAACCGAACATCCGGACTTTGGGGGCCAGTTAGTTTACGTCAAATATGTGGCGATCGCGATGGCAGAGCAAGGGCACAAAGTCGATATACTCACGCGGCAGATTATCGACTCCGAATGGCCCCAATTTGCCGACAAATTCGATTCCTATCCCAACGTAGAAAACGTCCGCATCATCCGCTTACCGGCAGGACCGAAACACTTTCTGCGAAAAGAATCCCTCTGGCGGCATCTGGTTAAAGATTGGGTGCCCAATGTCATGGAATTGTACCAAGCCGAAGGAGGCTTTCCCCATGCCTTCACCGCGCACTACGGCGACGGGGGGCTGTGCGGCGTTTTGCTCGAAGCGGCAACCGGGATTCCCTTTACCTTCACCGGACATTCCCTGGGTGCCCAAAAAATGGACAAACTGGAAGTTGCGCCGGAGAATATCGAAGGCATGGACAGACACTTCCGCTTTGCCCGTCGCCTGGTGGCAGAACGCCTGAGCATGAATCGGTCTGCGGTGAACATTACCAGTACCGAAGGGGAACGCTTCGAGCAATACAGCCATTATGCCTATCGCGGTGCCGTCAATGTCAAAGAGGACAAGCGGTTTTCGATTATCGCACCCGGGGTAGATGCCAACACCTTCAGTGCCAAAGTCACTTGCCCGTCGGAAGAGAAAACGCAGCAGATCGTGCGCGATCGCATGAAACGAGACCTAGACGAAGACCGGCTCGAGTTGCCAGTCATCTTAGCATCGAGCCGGCTTGCGCCCAAGAAAAACCTGCAAGGGTTGGTGGATGCATTTGCCTGTAGCGAAACCCTGCAAAAACAAGCAAATTTGGTGCTGATTACCAGCGGTTTGGAGAATCCCCTCCAGGAAGAAACCCCGGACGACGAAACGGAACGGGTGTTAATGCCGATCCGCAAAGTGGTGAAAGAAAAGAACTTGTGGGGCAAGATTAGCGCCTTTTCCCTGCCCGATCAACCCGCTTTGGCGGCTTGCTATCGGTTGCTTGCCCAGCGTCAATCGGTATTTGCCCTGACGTCTTTATTCGAACCGTTTGGCCTTGCGCCGTTAGAAGCAGCGGCGGCGGGATTGCCCTTGGTGGTGACGGAAAAGAGCGGTCTTAAGGAAATTCTGAAAACCGAACATCAGGAATATGCCATCCTGGTGGATCCCGAGGATCCGCAAGATATTGCCCGAGGACTCGAAGAGCTCATTGGCGATAAGAATCGCTGGAAAGACTTGCGATCGCGCTGTCAAAAGTTGGTGCTGAAAGACTACACCTGGCACTCCACCGGCAGAGAATATCTCAAGGTCATCGAAGAACTCTTACAAGAGCCAAATACTCGTCGTCCCGAAAAAGTGCTGACAATTCCCACCTTTTTCCGCAAACCGATCGCGGCGTTTGATTTCACTCTCGAACAGTTGAAGGAAATTTACTTAATCCCGGAACAGGCGGACAAAGAACAAGAATAAACCACCAGGGTGAAAAAGCGTTCGCCGATGGCGAACGCACCACGTTACTCATGCCGTCACTTCTACCGAGGAGATTTCGGCCAGATTAAAGGCGGCATGAATCGCTTGCAAAGCTTTGCTCCCTTCAGACTGCTCGACCACGCAGCTAACTTTAATTTCCGAGGTAGCGACGGAAAGGATGTTGATTTGCTCTTTTGCCAGGGCGTCAAACATCTGAGCGGCGACCCCGGGTTGGTTGACCATGCCTGCGCCGACGATGCTGACTTTCGCGATCGCCTCATCCACGAGAATCTCACCAAATCCCCATTCTGCGGCCACGGGGGTAAGGACTTTGCGGGCATCAGGGGCGTCGCTGAGGGCGATGGTAAAGGCAATATCCCGGGTGGGAATGCCATTGAGGATGCGACAGCGCTGAGATTGGATAATCATATCCACGCTAATATTTTTTTCGGCCAATAGGCTGAAGAGTTTGGCCGCCATGCCGGGGCGATCGGGAATGTGACGAATCGCGATCCGAGCTTGGTTGGTATCCAATGCCACGCCGCGCACCGGCGGGGCTTGGGGATCGGCAGCGGTGTAAATCCCTACCGCGTTGCCCTCCACTGGGGAAGAACTGACTTCAAAGGTTTGGCATAAGATGGCGATCGCGCGATCGCAATCTTCTGCATTCACCACACAGCTCACCTTCACCTCGGAGGTGGAAATCATCAGAATGTTAATTCTCGCTTCGGCAAGGGCAGAGAACATTTTCGCCGCCACACCTGGACGCCCGATCATGCCCGCACCGGCAATGCTGACTTTGGCAATCTCGCGATCGACCATCACTTCGGCTTCTTCCGGTGCGCTTTCTGGGTGGGTGCGAAGGGTCGGGGCGATCGCGGCGGCGACGGCTTCGGCGCGAACCAGGCAGTTTTTCCCTACGGTAAAGGCAATATCGTTGGTATTGCCTTCGTGAATGGATTGGATGATCAAATCCACGTTGAGTTCTTGGTGGCCGATTTCGCCAAATAAGCGCGCGGCGACTCCGGGGCGATCGGGCACCCGCAAGAGGGCGACTTTGGCTTGATCGCGATCGTATTCTACCGCATCTACCGGATGGATCAGTTCCAACCCTTCCAGGGGCCGGGGGGTGGGGGTGGCGGAGGTGACTTTGGTGCCCGGGTCCTCGGTCCAACTGGAAAGAACGACTAGGGGAACGCCATAGTTGCGCGCAATTTCTACCGCACGCGGATGCAGGACTTTCGCACCCAAACTGGCGAGTTCTAGCATTTCATCGCAGGTGATTGCGCTCATCAGTCGGGCATCGGGAACCAGACGGGGATCGGTGGTTAAAATTCCTGGGACGTCGGTGTAGATTTCGCAGCGATCGGCCTCCAGGGCTGCCGCGAGGGCGACGGCTGAGGTGTCGGAACCGCCGCGCCCCAAGGTGGTGATTTCTAGGTTTTCTCGGCTGGTAATGCCTTGGAATCCGGCAACGACTACGACTTTGCCTTGGTTTAACTGTTGTTTGATGCGATCGGTTTCGATTCGCAAAATCCGGGCGCGGCTGTATTCCGCTTCGGTGACAATGCCGACTTGCGCGCCGGTCATGGAAATCGCCGGTTGCCCGAGTTCTTGCAATGCCATGCTTAATAGGGCAATGGACACTTGCTCGCCGGTAGACAGCAACATGTCCATTTCCCGTCGGGATGGATTGGGGGAAATGTCTTTGGCGAGTTTCACCAGGGAGTCGGTGGTTTTGCCCATCGCCGAAACCACCACGACTACGCCGTTTCCGCTTTTGCAGGTTTTGCGAACTCGCTGCGCTACGGCTTGAATGCGTTCTACTGAACCTACGGAGGTTCCCCCGTATTTTTGGACGATCGGTGCCATAACTGCTTCCTTTGTTGACTGAGTTGTGTCTCCTTTACCGTTTGCTTTCGCTGGCATTGGCAAAGGAGAGGGTTTGGGATTGTTGTTTTAATGTCGCTCAAAGGGATTAGTGTAGCACCTAAGTTTGCCAATAGCGGATAGGAATGGCGATGGAAAATGGGTATCTACAGGTTATCCCATTGCAGCGCTCTAGGGTTTAATTCAGCGATCGCCTCCCTAGTTTCGGAAAAGTCTCGATAATCTCGGAAGTTTCACGCCTCCCTTTACTCAATCGGCAGTTCGATAATAAATTCGGTGCCTTCTCCCGGCGCTGAAATGCATTTTAATTCTCCCCCATGTTTCTCCACCACAATTTGATAGCTAATTGACAGTCCCAAACCCGTTCCCTTTCCTACGGGTTTGGTGGTAAAAAATGGATCGAATATCTTCGAGCTTATCTTCTCGGAGATTCCCTTTCCATTGTCTTTAATATAAATCGCCACTCGCGATCGACTTTCCTCATCCAGCGCACTGGCCTGATGGCGGCTGATGCGATAGGATTTTCCTTGGGGGGAATCTCTCCTTAACAGTTCCGTGCGAATGTGAATGCAGGGTGAGAAATTCTCGGTATTTTCTTCTCGTTCCCGCTTTTGCTTGTCTTCTAGGGCATCGATCGCATTACCGATAATATTCAAAAATACTTGATTGAGCAATCCGGCATAGCACAACACTGGCGGAATATCGTCATAGTCTTCGATGACCTCAATCGGCGGTTTTTTGCGCTCCATTTCGCTTTGCGAGTCCAGTCGGTTGTGCAAAATAAGTAGGGTACTTTTTATCCCTTCGTGAATGTCTACCCACTTCAGTTCTGCTTCTTCCAAGCGGGAAAAATTTCGCAGGGATAGCACAATATCGCGAATTCTTTCCGTGCCTACTTTCATCGAGGCTAACAGTTTGTGAACGTCATTGACTAAAAACTCTAAGTCAATTTCATCCGTCGCCGCTTGAATTTCTGGCGTGGCTTCGGGATAGGTTCGCTGATAGAGGAAAACTAATTCGAGCAAGTCTTCAAAATACTGACTGGCATGAGCGAGATTGCCGTAAATAAAACAGGCTGGATTGTTGATTTCGTGGGCTACCCCCGCCACCATCCGTCCCAAGCTGGACATTTTCTCGGTTTGAATCAGTTGGGCTTGGGTTTGTTGCAGTTCTTGAATGGTTTTTTGGAGTTCCTGGGATTTTTCCCGTTCTCGGGTTTCGCTTTCGCGCAATGCAGCCTCGATTTGCTTGCGCTGTTCTACTTCCCGGTGCAGTTGTTCGTGGGTTTCTAGTTGTTTGAATATGGTCTCGAAGGTCCTGGCTAGAAATTTTATTTCATTGGCAGGCATCGCCGGAGGCATGGCAAATCTCCCCGTATTTTGGCTGTCGAGCGCTGCTTTATGCAGGCATTTTAAGGGATGAAGAATGGTTTTTTGGATGAACCACCCCATGCAGAGTAAAATGAGGAATATGCCAGCAACTAGGGTGACGGTAGACTGGAAAAAGGTGGCCCAGGCGTCTTGCTGCATGCGCTCGAGATCCAGAATCGCGATCGCCAATGCCCGCCGCCCGGTTTCATCGAACAATACCCGGGTAAAGGGCAATATTTGCACGAAAACGCTTCGATTTCTCCATCTTAATTCCTGATGGGTTTTTTCCCCGCTTCTCGAGGCTTGCGCCAGGGCTGGTGTGAGTTCCGGTTTCAAAGCAAAGTAAAACCCTTCTCGTTCGATTGTGGAACTACTGGCGATGATTTTTCCATCTGCACTGACAATGGCAATTTCCACTAATGCGGGAAGGGTGGCATAATTCTGCACGATCTGTTGTAATTGAATGTTATTTTCAACTGCGATCGCGCCTTCTGTGGCAAATTCTAGCCCTTGGGCAATCGATTCGGCGCGTTTCTGAACCTGCTGCTCTAAGTCAGAATGAATCGAACGATAATTCAGCCATAGTGTGGTGAATCCCACGGCGATCAGGGAAATGCCAAATCCCGTGAGGAGTTGTCTGGATAAACTGCGCTTCAATTGCCAAACGTAATTGCTCAAGATTTCTCAGCCTCAATAGCAGCAGTAACGGGGAAAGGCACGGACAACGCATTTGCTCGGATTGAAGTTGCGATCGCTCCCCCGGCGGCGTTCATCAACGCTTGCTAGCATTACCCCCTTGTCATAGATTTTTGCCCCGATGAAATAAAACTTGCAAGCCTGTTGATTTTTCCCAGGGTGATGAAGGGAAGCCTTTCGGCAGAATCGGATTGGCGGGATGCACCCAATTCTCGATTATGTGCCTGCCAAAGCGGTTTGATAAAAAATGGCGTGGCTTGCGATCGACTTTTCGGGGTTAAATGTTTGCCATCTTTATTATCCTCTATAAGATTGGCAGATTTGTCAAGGGAAGTTGGGCATTTTTTTGGAAAAAATTCTTGAATAAATTGTAAAGGATTTAGCAGCAAAATCGCCGGGGTTTAGTTTGCGAAAGGAATTGCCGAGTGACTGCGGCGGGCGGTGAGGGGCGATCGCCTCTGGGCGGGAAAAGGGCATGATGGGGGTAAAATTTCTCCGAAAGGGGGTTTTTTGGCCAATTCGATACGAGTTCAGGAGAACCGATCCGCAGTTGGATTGAGCCTAGAGCCGAGTTAGATTAGGCTGGAATAAGAATAGGGCGAAACCTTGTCGCGATCGCGACTGTGGTTTGCCTGAAAATCTACTGACAAACGCTTAAAAACTATGCATGGTTCCAATATTTCTCGTGGGTTGCGCCAGATGAATCGCGCTTTTGTTAGCCTGCTATTGTCACTGCTGCTGGCATTCCATCCCCTGAGCGGATTATACGCCCAAGCCACCCCCACGGGGGGGGATGACGCGATGCCCACTCCCACCGATACCTTGGCGCTACAACCGAAGCAAACCCTGCGTCGCGGGGGTAGTTTCGTTACGGCGGCGGTGGAAACGATCGGACCTGCGGTGGTGCGCCTGGATACGGAACGAACGATTAGCCGTCGCGCGGATCCATTTTTTCAGGATCCCTTTTTGCGGGATTTCTTCGGTCCGAACGCGATCCCTGCCCCTCGGGAAGAATTGTTGCGGGGTCAGGGTTCGGGTTTTATTATCGATAGCAACGGTTTGATTCTGACCAACGCTCATGTGGTGAGTCGCGCGGATAAAGTGACGGTGACGCTGAAAGATGGACGCACCTTTGAGGGGGAAGTGCGCGGAACCGATGAGGTGACGGATTTGGCGGTGGTGAAAATTAACGATCCCGGAGAACAGTTACCGGTGGCTGCTTTGGGAGATTCGTCGCAAGTGCGAGTGGGAGATTGGGCGATCGCAGTGGGCAATCCTCTCGGATTAGATAACACGGTAACATTGGGAATTATCAGCACCTTAGAACGCTCTTCCTCGCAAGTGGGCGTCCCCGACAAACGGCTGGATTTCCTGCAAACGGATGCAGCCATTAATCCAGGCAATTCCGGCGGACCGCTATTGAACGAAAATGGCGAGGTGATTGGTATCAATACCGCCATTCGTCCCGACGCTAGAGGCATCGGATTTGCCATTCCAATTAATAAGGCAAAAGCGCTCACCGATGTGTTGGCGCGGGGCGAACAAGTGCCTCATCCCTATGTAGGCATTCAGATGATTACCCTGACGCCAGAATTAGCCCGACAGAACAATGAAGACCGCAATTCTACCATTGTGCTGCCAGAAGTAAATGGCGTTTTGGTGATGCGCGTCATGTCCAATACACCGGCAGAACGAGCGGGAATTCGTCGCGGCGATATCATTTTGTCGGTGAATGGCATTCCCGTAACCACTGCCGATCGCTTGCAGGATATAGTAGAAAATAGCGGCGTCAATCAAACGTTGCGCGTCCAAGTTCAACGGGGTTCGAGAAATTTAGAACTGCGGGTGAAAACGGCTCAATTAGAAAACGGGCTGAGGCGTTAATCATTCCTGACGCAATCAACAATTCGGAATGAGTATTCCTTCTGGAGGCAAGAGGCGCTCGCGCGTCTCTTTTTTTTGCCTCTTTTTTTCTTCCACCCCCCCAATCTCCTCAAACATTGGTAGTCTCATATACTAAACTCCTCCAATCGCAGCAGTAAAGACCAAAAAGCATCACTCTGGGGGTAGGGTTTACCGAATCATGTCTGCCGATTTACTTTGTCACTGCCAATAAAAAATCCTTTTTACCTGAATCGGCTTTACTAATTAACCTTGCAATTATAAAGCCAAAAAACCGACTTTTACACCGCTAAACCCAGGTTCGCAAGACAGTTCAACCTAGAACTAACTTCTCGGTTTGCCTCATAGCAAGGCAGATTCTAGGCAAGAAAAAGCCTCGAAATAACGGCGGGAAAAGCCACGGAGGTGGGAGAATGGCCAGAGGTACGGTTAATACGACTAGCCAGAGGTGGAAGATTGGAGATAATCTTCAGATGGAAAACCACAGAAGCGGTAAAATGGCAGCTAAACCTTGCTGAGTGCGATTTCGCCAACACCAGCATCGGCAATGCTGCGGAAAAATAGGCAACTGAGTGGGGTTATGCCCTAAACTCTTCCCATAGGTAGATGCTTTTCTACCAAAAGTTACGCTCGATTATTGACTGTTACTTACTTACTTTACACATTAGGAGAAAATACATGCGGATCGCTCAAGTTGCACCGTTAGCCGAGCGCGTGCCACCCCCGGGTTATGGTGGCATCGAACTGGTTGTGAGCCATTTAACGGAGGAATTAGTGCGTCGCGGTCACGAAGTGACGTTGTTTGCCTCCGGGGATTCTCAAACCCGCGCCAAGCTAGAATCTGTGGTACCTCGGGCTTTACGCCTCGAACCCACGGTGAAAGAGCCGGGGGTTTACGAGATGCTGCAACTGCGCCGGGTGGCGGAAATGGCCTCAGAGTTCGATCTGGTTCATTTCCACAATGGATACCTAGCGCTGCAATTTTCGGATTTGATGAAGTGCGGTGTAGTTCACACCCTGCATGGGAATTTTACCGCCGAGGCGCGCCTGTTATATCAGCAGTATCGCAATCTCGGATATATCAGCATTAGCAACTCGCAACGGGAAGGAGGCCCGGAACTCAATTACATTCGCACGGTTTATAATGGGATCTCTATCGATGCCTATCCCTTCGTGGAGAAGCCACAGGATCCGCCGTATTTGGCCTTTTTAGGCCGACTGTCCCCGGAAAAAGGCATCCAACATGCGATCGCGATCGCCAAACAAACCGGCTGGCACTTGAAAATTGCTGGCAAAGTAGACCCGGTGGATCGCAAGTTCTACGACCGAGAAATCGCCCCCCTCATCGACGGCGAGCAAATCGAATATCTCGGAGAAACCACCCACCAAGAAAAGGTGGAACTCCTGGGTAATGCGGTGGCTACTCTGTTCCCCATCACCTGGAGGGAACCTTTCGGTTTGGTCACGATCGAGTCGATGTGTACCGGCACCCCAGTGATTGCCATGAATTTAGGGGCAGTTCCCGAAATTATCCTCGATCGCAAAACCGGGATTATCTGTAACAGCATTGAGGAGATGATTGCGGCTATCCCTACTGCAGAACAATTAAATCGGCAAATTTGCCGAAATCTCGTGCAAAATCATTTTAGTATTGCTAAAATGGTAGATGGATACGAAGCCGCTTACCAAAAAGTTTTGGCGTCTAGCATGAATCGCAACGGTTACGTCAAAAATCCAATGGCGATCGCCTCGTGACCATCCCAGCTCGAATCCGGAGGAAAATGAGTATGAAAATCAACCAATGTCCTTGCTGTAATAACTCTTTGTTGCGCCATTTCCGAAAAGGTGGATCTTACTGGTTCTGCACCAACTGCTGGCAAGAAATGCCCTCCTCGGTAGAGGCGGAAAAAGCGCCAAATAGCAAGAACCTCAGTACCTCGAAATCCCTTTCCCTGTTGACCAAAAGCAGCGCTTAATCCCGCTGAATTGTCTACCGAAGGGACAAGCAATCCAAAAATGGCAGGGTTTCTCTAGTCGATGGAATCCGTCAACCTTCTTAACTGAAGAAATGACAAACACAACCACGATTTTCGCTTCACACCTGACACCAATATAGCTAAACTGGATAAAGCAGAGTTGGGCAGTTTGAATTAATTCAAATCTCAATTTTGCCCCTTACCCATGACAGCAATTTAATTGCTGTTCGTGGGTGGCTTTTCCCAGGCTAACATCCGTTTATCGCCAATTTGATGGCCAATATGAGAACCGCTATATATAAGCTATGGCGATTCGGTATTGGTAGATTCTTCGATCGCAGAAAATCCTCGACGGGCGGGGAGAGACTCGGTGGGTTGCACTTGAAAGGTAACGCGATCGCTGCGGTTTCCACTTTTCACTTCCAACGTCCATTCGCCCACCGTTAACGGCCAAAATATCGAATCGCTAGACTCGGTAATCGCAAGGCGTTGTTTCCCCTGACGCCCCACAATCCACCATTCCACCGGGGTTTCCGGGATGGCGGCCAATTTTAATTGCAAGCGGGGGTTATCTTGGGTGCGATCGCGAATAAAATAATCGTCATTTTGCGGAACGACAATTTTTAGGGCGTCGCTGGCAAAATTGGGCGGATTATGTCGGGATAACCATTCATTATAATCATCGGATAAGGTAAATTCCGCCTCCTGGTTGTAGGCGGTTAAATCTTCCGGGGCGAAGTATTCCAACACCACAGAGGAACACTCCTCCGTGGGTTTTAATCCAGTTGTCGCACAAATCGGACGTTGCACCATGTTTTCCGGGGGAGGAAAGGCGGCGGGTTCCCTGTCTTGGTGCAGGTGTAACATGATGCGATTCCACAGGGGGGCCGCACCTCGCACGCCGGAGACTTTTTTCATGCGATCGCCGCTAAAATTTCCCACCCAAGTGGCGACGGTATAATCCCGCGTAAATCCCACGGTCCAGGTATCGCGAAAATCCGAAGAGGTTCCGGTTTTCACGGCGGCGGGAAAGGGCAAACTCAGCACCGAATCTACGCCAAACGCTTGGGCGCGGGCGTGGCGATCGCTCAACATATCGGTAATCAGCGCCCAATCGGCGGGAGAGGCGAGAGAGTGCGGAGAATCGGGGGAGGGGATTTCCCCTTCTTTCCCGCCGTCGGTGACGGAAAGCGCAATCCTCTCCCCTTGACGGGCGATCGTCACATACGCCCGCGCCAATTCCCACAAGCTCACTTCGCCGCTACCGAGGGCTAATCCCAATCCGTAATGTTCCGGCGATTCAGTGAGACTGTGGAACCCTAGCTCCTGCAGGCGCAAGAGAAAAGTCGCCACGCCCACGCGCTCTAACACCCGCACCGCAGGCACGTTGAGCGAATTGGCAAGCGCCACCCGCACCCGCACCGGACCTAAGAATTTTTCGCTGAAATCTACGGGACTGTATAGTTTGGCACCGGGAATGGCATAATAGGTGGGAACGTCGGCTAAAATGGTGTGGGGTGCGACTGCGTTTTTTTCTAAGGCGAGTTGGTATAAAAATGGCTTCAGGGTCGAACCCGGTTGGCGCAAGGCTTGCACCCCATCGTTGCGCCCCAGTTGCGCGTCGGCGAAGTAGTTGGGAGAACCGACATAGGCTAACACTTCCCCGGTGGGGTTGTGGATGACTAAGGCGGCGGCGTGATGCACGTTATAGGGGGCAAGGGCGCTCACCACATGCTGCACCTGCGCTTGCACGAATTCCTGCAAGGGGCGATCGAGGGTAGTTTGCAGGTGAGATATATCGTCGGGGAGTTGGTTGGCAAGCCAAAAGAGAAAGTGCGGGGCGGCGAGAATGCCGCGATCGGGCAGTAACAGTTGGATTTCCTCTGCATGGGCGCGATCGGCTTGGGTGGCGGTGATGTAGCCGTCTTCTACCATGCGCTGTAGCACGTATCGCTGCCGATTTTTCAGCGATCGCCAGTTGTAATTGGGGTTATACTGGTTCGGATCGTTGGGAATCGCAGCCAGGAGGCTGGCGTGAGCGAGGGTGAGTTCCGAGGCGGGCAACCCGAAATAAGTGCGAGATGCGGCTTCCACGCCGTAAACATTCCCCCCCATCGGCAAGCGGTTGATATAAGCATGCAGGATTTCCGCTTTGTTCATCCCGGCAACCAGTCGCCAAGCCATCCATACTTCTCGCACTTTATTGGGCAAGGTGCGCGGGGCCGGTTCCAGCATCCGCGCCAGTTGCATGGTAATGGTGGAAGCCCCGGAGACGATTTCTCCCGCTTGCAGGGCTTCCAGGATAGCCCGGGCGATCGCTTGCCCGTCTAAAGCACCATTTTGGTCGTATCGCTTGTCTTCGGCGGCGATAATCGCCTGGATAAAGTGGGGGGAAACGCGATCGAGTGGCACGACTGCGGTGCGGTCTTGGTTCTGCGTGAGAATGGTGCCCAACCGCAGGGCGTTGCGGTCTGTAAAGGTGATGGCTTGTTCCGTCTGGGCAATGTCTGACGCCCGAATTGGAGCGAGATAGGGAAGCGATCGCACCGTCACCCCCAGCAAACCCAACGCAAAGATAATTTTTATAGAACGCCGAAATCTGGCATTTCTGTTGTGCCAAAATTGCGTGAGTTCGGTGAGTTTTTGCATGAGTTTAGCCTCGCGCGATCGTCCCTCGGTGGTGAAACCAGACCCCCGGCTTTTCATTTTATCATGGTTGAGCCACTTTCGGGGCAAATCGTCCTCTAGTAATCCTATAAAATCCTCCAGAATCCTCATAAAAAGAATGAGTCCGCTTACGCGGACTCATTTTCACAGATATTCCTATTTGATATTAAGAACATGCCAAAATTATTAGAGTGTAGGTATTTCCCCAAGTATTGTCTCACCTGTTCCTTTTTCTGATTGGGCAAATAATATTAGTAAGGACGCTCTCTGGTTGGTTCTATAAACAGCGTATTCGCCCTGACAAAGCAATAGGTTTCGTATCCCCCATCCACCTTCAG
>NZ_JAJENT010000616.1:0-10960 GCF_035615515.1 Phormidium sp. CCY1219 | reverse complement strand
GATGACCAGTCGCTACCGTGGGGGAGGTGCTTTCACATGACACACTTCATGGGGTGGGCTTTCACCACCATCGACATCCAGTTGTCAAGGTTTTCCCAGTTTTCCTTCGGATTGTAAGGATTTTGTAAAGAGTTGTGAAATTCTCTTGACCTTTAGTTTTCCGAGGTTTTTGGTTGACTTTTTTTTTATCGGTTTATACCGTTTTGTTTTGGCCAACCATCAGACTTATCGTCTTCTGGGGGTTCAGCCTTGGGGGCTGTGTTCATTGCCCCGCTTACGTTTCGGGCATTTACCCTCCACTTTTGCGGGAACGAATCGCACGGAATGGTTGATATCTTACCATATTTACCACATTTACCCCCTGGCAAGGGTGGGCATCCAGTTTCCCCTGTTCCCCTGCCGTCTGGGAAACGCCACGGAGGATCTGCACCTTTGCGATCGCCAAAAATGGCAGGGACGATATCGCCACTGCCATTTTTTTAGTTTTGCGTTATAGAGCGGGTAACGCGATTCGAACGCGCGACATTCACCTTGGCAAGGTGACGCTCTACCACTGAGCTATACCCGCAAATTTCAATCTTTTATTAGTATTTCACAAACTTCTGAGTTTGTCAACACTTTTGGAAAATTTTTTTAGCCGGAGGAAGGCGGTAAGGCTCGCAGTTCTCCGGCGGTGAGGGTTTCAGCCGTCTGACTCTGACTGAGAAGACACCTCGAGGGTGGTGGAGTTGGGAGAACGGGAGGCGGGTAAACCGCGATCGCCACTGGTTGCGGCGGGGGAATTGCGATCGTCGCCGCTGCCCTTAAATTGCTGCATTAAACTCGCCATCTCGATGGCATTCATTCCATATTCCCAGCCTTTATTGCTTTTAATGCCCGCACGTTCCAGGGCTTGCTGCATAGTATCTGCGGTAAGGATGCCAAAAATCACCGGCACACCGGTTTGAAAGCCAGCGGCGGCAATGCCCTTAGAAACTTCAGCGGACACATAATCAAAATGAGGCGTATGCCCGCGAATTACCGCCCCGAGACAGATCACCGCATCGTAGCGCCCGCACAGGGCCAGTTGTCGCGCCATCATCGGAATTTCAAAACTGCCGGGAACCCAAACATAGTCCACCTGGGTGCCATGAGGATTCACATCGATCCCGTGACGCTGCAAAGCATCCTGACATCCCTGTAGTAGTTTGCCGGTAATCAAATCGTTAAAGCGACCGATAACGAGCGCCAAGCGCAAGCCTTCGGTGTGGGTAAACCTTCCCTCGAAAACAGCCATAGAAGAATTCTGCAGTTGTACTCAATGAAATTGCGGTTGAGGGCGATCGCTGATGTGCGCCAATCCTCCCCGGAGGGTTGGAGGGTGTCTACCATAGAGACAGCCAGAAAGTTTCTGCCGCAGCGATCGACCCAAAGTTGAGGTTGCTTAAACCACCAAAAAGTTTAAGACTCCCACCAAAACCACCAGAGCCAGCCATACCCCAGAACCAATGAACAGCAGGGGTTTCGATTGATTCCAATATTGGGGGGAAGCATAGGCGACGGGAACGCCAATCACCATTGCAAACGAGAGGATAACCAGAGCCGCAAGTGCCAGTTGAAATAGAATTGACATTTTCCTTTCTCCCTTTAATAGAGTGGCATGAATAATATCCGGTTGAGCCAGAAGGAGGGGGAATGCCCCCGGCGCGACGACCCCCGGGGATCGCCCGTAACCGAAAAAGCTTTCGCCCGATCCGTTGCACGCTTGCTCAACAGTTTTAGGCTACCAAAAAACGCTCCGCTCTCATAGAGGCAAAAAAACTTTCGTGCTGGCAAAGCGTACAGCACTTCCGCCACAAAGGACAAGCGCTGGGGAATTGAGAATTGGGAATTGGGAACTCAGAATTGAGAATCCAAGCCTTTCCCCGGGCGTGCTGTGTTGGATTGGGGGGAAGGGGGAGGGAAGGGGATTGGGCAACGCTACATTACGGCACAGAGGAGTCAAAGCCACTTACTATAGAAAGAGCCAGTGGCGATCGCGCACAAATCTTGCAGGAAAGAAAACACGAACGCGCCGCACTCAATTCGGTTTGCCAAACCAGGTTGCAGCAGCATTGAGCAACAAAGGAAAGAGAAATGGATTTAATTTTGTGCCATACCACAGCAGATTTCGATACCCTCGGCGCAGCAGTAGGGCTGACGCGGTTGCATCCGGGAAGCCGGATCGTACTGACTGGCGGTTGTCATCCGGGGGTGCGGGAGTTTTTGGCGCTGCATCGGGATGAATATCCGCTCATCGAACGGCGATCGGTCAATCCAGGAGCGATCCGCTCGTTAACCATCGTCGATACCCAACTGCGCGATCGCCTAGGCAAAGCGAGGGAATGGTTAGACTTACCCTTACCCATTTATTTGTGGGATCATCACTTCACGGAACACTCGGACATTCCCGCCACGGAAACCCACATCGAAGCGGTAGGAGCTGCCACCACCTTAATCGTCGAACAACTCCAAAAAGCCACAGAAAACGCAGAATTCACCACAGAGCGCAAACCAGACCCCCATTCACCATTTTTAATTCCCCCGCCGAACAATCCACATTCTGCCATTATCAGCGTAGCGGAAGCCACCGTCATGGCCTTAGGCATTCATGTAGATACCGGGTCGCTCACCTTTCACCACAGTACCCCTCGGGATGCCAATGCCTTGGGGTGGTTGATGCAGCAGGGAGCCTCCTTATCGGCGATCGCGGAATACGTAGAACCCGCATTATCAGGCCAATTGCAAGACCTGCTGGCCACCACCTTAGATCGACTGGAAACCGAAACCCTAGAGGGATATACCGTATCCAGCGTCATGCTCGAGAGCGAAGATTACGTGCCTGGGTTATCCAGTTTAGCCGGCAGAGCGATCGACTTAACCGAGAGTGACGCCCTGCTGCTCGGACATCGTTTCCCCTTAAAAGACGGAGAGGAAGAGCGCCTCACGGTTATCGGGCGATCGCGCATTCCGGGCACCAATCTCAAAACCCTCTTCCAACCCTGGGGCGGTGGCGGTCATCCCCGGGCTGCCTCCCTCACCCGCCGCGATACCCAAGCCTGCGCCACCTTCGCCCAACTCCTAGACCATTTCAAACAGCAAATTCCCCCCCCACCGGTGGCGCGCGAACTCATGTCCTCTCCGGTGCGAACCATCCGCCCGGAAACCACAATTCACGAAGCCCAACGCATTCTCTTGCGCTACGGGCACTCCGGTTTATCCGTAGTGGATGCCGAGGGCTTTCTGGTGGGCGTCATTTCCCGGCGAGATATCGACATCGCCCTCCACCACGGATTTTCCCACGCCCCGGTCAAAGGCTACATGAGTGCCAATCTCAAAACCATCGATCCCCAAACTCCGCTGCCAGAAATCGAAGAGATTATGGTCACCTACGACGTGGGACGCCTTCCGGTCTTAGATCGGGGAAAATTGCAGGGAATTGTCACCCGTACCGACGTGCTGCGACAACTGCATCACGAAAACGCCACCACCAAGAAACCCAGCTTCCCCTCTCCCGTTGCTCCCTATTGCCCGTTACCCCAATCCCTAGAGCAACTGCTATCGCGTCGCCTCGCCCCGCCATTGTGGCACCTGCTCGATCGCGCCGCCCAATTGGCGCAAGAGCGCGGCTGGCACCTCTATCTGGTAGGCGGCGCAGTGCGCGACGTACTTGTCAATGCCACCCAGGATGGCGGCCAAATCGAGGTTGCAGCAGCGCCCCAATCAGAATCCCCACTTCTGCTCACCGACATCGATATGGTGGTAGACGGATATCATCGCGCCGCCGATGCCGGTGCGGGGGTCGAACTGGCCAAAGCACTGCAAAAACAGTATCCCGAGGCGCGCTTGGACACCCACGGTCAATTCCAAACCGCTGCCTTGTTGTGGCACAAAGACCCGGTACTCGATTCCCTCTGGATCGATATTGCCACCGCCCGCACGGAATTTTATCCCTATCCCGCCGCCAATCCAGAGGTAGAAGCCTCTTCCATTCGCCAAGACCTGTACCGCCGAGATTTTACGATTAACGCCCTTGCGGTGAGGCTCACGGGAACCAATCGTCGCGGAGAGATGTTGGATTTCTTCGGCGGATGGCTCGATTTGCAAGACCGACGGATTCGAGTGTTACATGCCAATAGCTTTATCGAAGACCCGACCAGAATTTATCGCGCCGTGCGCTTTGCGGTACGGTTGGGATTCGAGATCGAACCCCAGACGCAAGGGTATATCAGGCTGGCAATTGAAAGTGGGATTTACGAGTTATCGGCGACGGAAAATCGTCGCGTCCCCGCCCTGGAAACGCGACTGAAAAGCGAATTGAAATACATTTTGCAAGCGCCGTATTGGAAACCGGCTTTGGAACTGCTCGGATCGTTTGATGCTTTGCGCTGCATTCATCCGAGTTTGGCGTTCGATCGCGATTTGTGGCGTAAGCTGCAGTTGGTGGATCGCTGGATTCGCAGTTTAGGGGTGGTGGTGAAGGAGAATGGGGCCTTGAAAGGTTCAAAAAGGGGAAAAAACCAGTCGGCAAAGCAGGTGTTTCATTTACCGGCGTATTGGGAAATTCGCTTGGAAGTCATCATCGCCCATTTGGCACCGGCCTATCGGGGCGAGGTGGCGAGAAATCTGCAACTGAGTGCGCAGAGTATCGATCGCCTGGAAGGGTTGGCGGCGGCGTCAGCCCAAGTCACTCAGGTGAGGGAGGCGCAGCGCCCCAGCGATCTGGTGCGATTGCTGAAAGGGTATGATGTGGCTATGTTGATGTTGATTGCCCTGAACGCTGCGCGATCTCTGCGTCGGCGGATTTGGGAATATGTCACCCGATGGGCAGATGCTAAACCGTTGCTTAATGGGAACGATCTCAAGAGACTGGGCTACAAACCCGGACCGCATTTCAAGGATATGTTGGATGTGGTTTTGGCGGCAACGGTGGATGGCGAAATTCGCGATCGCGCGCAAGCCGAAGCTTTGGTGGCCAAACGTTTTCCTCGCCCCTAAAGGAGCTTTTAGTGGCGCTGCAGGCGATCGGCTACAGGCAACGGGGGTTTTGTTTTGGGAAGATAGAGATCTCAAGAATTGCCAACCATTAAAATACAGATATGGATGCTAACGAACTGCTGAAGCGTTATGCAGCAGGAGAACGAGATTTTAGGGGTGCCTACCTGGTGCGGGCCGATCTGATGTTTGCCGAACTCAGTCTGGCGGATCTGTACGATGCTGACCTCAGTTGTGCGGATTTGTATGAGGCCAAACTGAGCGGGATCAAGCTCAGTGGCGCGAATCTGGAAAATGCCCATCTCTGTCGCGCTGACTTGAGCAATGGCAAGTTGTTTGGTGCGAAACTCAATTTTGCCGACCTGTATCGCGCCGATTTATTTCGCGCCGATTTATTTCGTGCGGAACTCAGCGATGCGGATCTGACCCGCGCCAATCTGACCCGCGCCGATATGAGTGGCGCGAATTTAACCCGGGCTAACTTAACAGAAGCTAACTTAAGTCAGACTAATTTAAGCGATACAAATCTCTCCTTTGCTACTCTCAATGCTGCCAAGCTGAACGGAGCAAAACTCAATACAGCTAACTTAAGTGAATCTCGCTTGTACGATGCTGACTTAACCGGGACGAAAGCAGAAAAAGCGGATTTGAGAAATGCGGAATTGTTTGGGGCGAAATTAATCGAGGCGAATTTACTCGAAGCAGATTTACGGAATGCCAAATTAAGCGAAGCAAATCTAACCAAAGCCACACTCGATGGCACGAATTTCTCTGGTAGCAATCTCAGCCGCACGAATCTCAGCGAGTCTTCCCTGAAGAAAGCGAATTTGGTCGAGGCTAACTTAAGTGAAGCCACCCTGAGAAAAGCCAATCTCAAAGGGGCGAAACTCTGCGATACGAATCTCAGCCGCGCCAATCTCACTGAAGCCATTTTAGTGGGGGCAGATTTCTCCAGTCCCAAAAAAGAAGCAACCCTGGAGCGCAAGGTTTCCCTGAAACACAAGTGTCCCGTCACTCTCGGTCGCGATTCAAGCGTCACTTTACAATTGTATTCCCCTTTCGTCTCTCGCCGTCACGCCACTATCGAAATTGACGAAGGCGGAAACTACATCATCAGCGATCGCAAAAGCACCAATGGGATCTTCGTCAACGAACAGCAGGTGAACGATTCGATGGAACTCCCGGATGGGGCAAAAATTCGCATCGGACCGTTTACTTTGTTTCTGCGCGGCGACGAACTAGAATTGCAAAATCAGCAGGCGAGCCAACCCACTTGTCTGAGTGAAGCCGATTTGAGTAAAGCGGATTTACGCAACGCGAACCTCAGTGGGGCGAATCTTTATCGAGCCAATCTGATGGAGGCGAATCTCTCGGGTGCGAATCTGCGGGGGGCAAGCTTCGTTCATGCTAATCTCAGTGGAGCTACCATGCCCGATGGTTCGGTTCACGATTAAGATCGCGGGGAAGCAAACTCTGGGCGATCGCTGGGTGATTTTGCCATTTTTTGCTACATTAGTTCATTCGGAGTCACTCCCCCCTTAACTCCCCGGGGATTAACTGTATTTCCACACAGACAACTACGAATTTTTACCTTTCATTCCTAACATGCTAAGAGCCGGAATTGTCGGACTCCCCAACGTGGGGAAATCCACCTTATTTAATGCGTTAGTTGCCAATGCCAAAGCGCAAGCAGCAAATTTTCCCTTCTGCACCATCGAACCCAATGTGGGGGTGGTTGCAGTACCCGATGAACGACTCGAAGTGCTGGGCAAACTGTCTAAATCCGAGCAAATTGTTCCGACTCGCATCGAGTTTGTGGATATTGCCGGATTGGTGCAAGGAGCCAGCCAAGGCGAGGGGTTGGGCAATCAGTTTTTATCCCACATTCGCCAAGTTGACGCGATCGTTCATGTGGTGCGCTGTTTCGAAAGCGAGGATATCGTTCACGTTGCCGGTCAAGTGGATCCGTTGCAGGATATCCAGGTGATTAACCTGGAACTTGGGTTGGCGGATTTGGCCCAAATCGAGCGGCGAATGGAACGCACCCGCAAGCAAGCGCGCACCAATAAAGACGCCCAAAGCGAGTTAGCGGTTCTGGAAAAATTAGCGGCGGCGTTGAATGAAGGCTTGCAAGTGCGTCAAGTTGATTTAACCGCAGAAGAAACCGAATTGATTCAACAGTTAGATTTGCTGACGCTCAAACCAATTATTTATGCCGCAAATGTTTCGGAAGATGACCTGGCAACGGGCAATCAATGGGTAGAACAGGTGCGCGAACTTGCCGCCGAGGAAAATGCCAAGGTGGTGGTCATTTCGGCACAGGTGGAATCGGAACTCATCGAACTTCCGGAAGAAGAACGCACCGATTTTCTGGAATCTTTGGGGGTTTCGGAAGGCGGCTTGCACTCTCTGATTAAAGCAACTTACGAGTTGTTAGGATTGCAGACATTTTTGACCACCGGACCGAAAGAAACTCGCGCTTGGACGATTGTTCGGGGAATGTTAGCCCCGCAAGCTGCAGGGGTCATTCATACGGATTTTGAACGCGGTTTTATTCGCGCGGAAACGATTGCGTATGAGGATTTGGTTGCCAGTGGTTCGATGAATGCGGCGAAGGAAAAAGGCTTGCTTCGCAGTGAGGGGAAAGATTATGTGGTTCAGGAAGGCGATGTGATGCTGTTCCGGTTTAATGTTTAAGCAAAATTTCAGGGAGGAATGAGCGCAAGGGTTGCGATCGCCCCCTCATTTCGGGGATATATTTTCTCCCTCGGTTCGCTTCCGATTTTCTTCCTGAGTGGGATAAATTCCGCACCTGTGGGGGAGGCACGCCTACCTCTCCCCAGGGTTATTTTTACCGGAATTTTTTATGGGGACTCTATCTTAAAATACGAATTAGCCGCTTGTGTGTTTTCTTTTTCGAGTCGGGTCAGCAGTCGCTCTACTGTGGTGGTATCGTTGGATTGCAACCGCACCGCTTGCAATATATAGTCTGGGAAAATGGTGGTTAAATCTTCAGAATAATGTTCGCCCCCGCGCGGCATTTGATGCCGAATAACTTTATACAATAAGCCGCGTTTTTCTAAGATGAGGGCGATGGGAAAACTGACTTCACTGTTTGATTTTAGCTGAGTATCTGTGAGATTGTATTCCTGGCAAAGCGTCCACAAATAGTGGTAAAATTTACCTTGTCTGGTTTCGATTCCATACACTTGATAGGCGCAAAATGTCTGATGGGGTTTGACTCCCTCGCCCATCACTTCTTTCAGAAATCCCGGACTTTCCAGATAGTCTTTGGTCGCTTTTTCTACTTTGGCCAGCGAATCAGATTGTAGGGTGACAGCAGGTCGATCGCATCCGCTCAGGAACATGGTAGCCGACAGCAACACCACGGCGATCGCCACCTCCAATGATAGGGCTTTTCGCAGAATCAGTATAATCAATCGTTGATAGTCTGATATGGATGGTAAAAATAATGCATTCAATTTGAAGTTCATCGTAAATTGTCACCCCTAGCTTTCACTTTTATCCGTTTTCTGAATTTTTCAGCAGATTATAATTTGGCATAATTATAATCCCACCCGAAAAATTTTCAAAGAACTTCACAAAAAATTTAACTTGTCTAATGAGAAAACCGCCTGTACAGCCATGTCCGCTTTTACAGGGGTTATCTCGGCGAGAAAAGCCACCCCTGGGAGCCGGATTTTTGACCGATGTGGATCCGAAATTGTCATCGCCAGCCACGGTTGAGGATCCACAGGGTCAAACTGGGGATACCTGTGGGGCGATCGAAAAAATTTTTTTCAGTTGAGGTTGCTTGGGTCAAACCATCTGAAATGCGGCAAAAGGACTCCCGTTACACTTCTTGTACAGACGCGATTTATCGCCTATTTGTGGGAAAGAAATTGCCGCCTCCATGCCGTTTTAATTAACCTACCGCCTGCATGTGGAAAAAGCCACAGTGGGGAAATGGAGGGTCAACCCGAAGAATTGCCCTCCCCGGGGTCAATTTGCCTCTACCAGGGCGTTCGCGCAACGCCTTCCACGGCGCGGGGTCGATCGCCCATGTTACACCTCGGAACTATCCAGAAAACACTGCTTGAACCTGCGCAAGGCTGTTTCACTTTCTGGTTCTAGAGCCTGGAACTGGCATCGCAACGAGCGGGTGTGGAAGTGCAAGCCTCTGTTAGACCCCACAGGGTTAACGGCGAGTTGTTGACAACGATCTGGCGAAGGCTGTTGGTATTTTAGTCACAAAACACAGCCGATTTTGTCGTAACATGTCAGGTCATTTTAACCCAAACAGGGTTATGTGGGAACGCTCGAATGGGAGATTAACGGGAAATTCTCGGTCATAGAAAGACCTCGGCCCGCCTTCGTGGGAGAATCCCAATGGGTTGGGCTTGGATCGCGGCGGTTTTTTCCGAGGAAAATTTCATCTAAATTTCACATTTGCTCCATTAGAGCCAGAAAAACTTATCAATGGCATCAACTTTACTTTAAATTTACAATAGCTTATCTATGCCTTTACATTGAGCCTTGCGTTATATAATAAATGAGCTTAAGAATAAATAATGATAGACATAGGAGTAAACCATAACGAGTGACAAGAGCTAGGGTGCTATCTTTCAATGAGAAATTGACAAAACCTCAAATTTATCGGGGTTCGCGGAAAAATCAAACTCCGCACCACCAAATGAGGTTAAAACCAGCAAAAAGTCTCTCCAATTTAGGGTGCGCGGTTAGAGACAGGGCGCATTTTTGGCTCGATCGCCCGAACGACAGGAAAATTCGTTACTCGGAGGCTCGTAACTGATTTATCGTTGGCGGACAAAAAATTGTGGAATTGAGCCTGATGAACCCACAGCAAGCCTGAAGAGGTCAGACATCTAAGGAAAACCAACCAGCCAGTGTCTAAACTGTTACACTCTCGATATTGTAAGGGTTTGAGGCTTTTTAAACTTTACCTTGTCCGTAAAACTACAGGTCAACCAGGACGATTCCTTGCCGGGTAATTCGCGATCGTAAGGTGAACAAACATGAAACTAGGAATTTTATCTACCACAGCACTTCTGCTTGCCCTGAGCTGCGTGAATACTCTCAACGCTCAGGAGAAAGCGGAACGTTTGGATCCACCGCCTCAAACACCGAGAGTTCAACCGGAGAACTTACCGCAGCCACAGCAACAGCCACCCTTGGAAAAATCGGAGAAAGAAGCATCGTTAGCGGCGGCGATCGAACTGAACAAAAAGGCGATCGCGGCATTGCCTAGACTCTTGGGTACTCGCCCCGAACCCATAACCCCAACAGAGGAACTGCTAGAACCCTCCCTCGGCTCGCCATTATCCGCTGAATTACCTCCTCTAGCAGCCGCCAGCTTTTACTTACCCGAGGTGCCACCGACGATGAACGGGTATATCTGGCCCGCAGAAGGAACCTTCACCTCGGGATATGGTTGGCGGTGGGGACGGATGCATTACGGCATCGACATTGCAGGACCGGTGGGGACTCCCGTTCTAGCAGCAGCAGAGGGGATCGTCATTACCGCCGAATGGCATATGGGGGGGTATGGGAATCTAGTAGAGATCGAACATCTGGATGGGAGCATCACCCTGTATGCCCACAATCACCGGATTCTGGTGAGTGAAGGCGATCGCGTGCAAGCCGGTCAAGCGATCGCGCAGATGGGTAGCACCGGCTTTAGCACCGGTCCTCATTTGCACTTTGAAGTGCATCTCCCCGAACAAGGAGCGGTCAATCCCCTGGCATTTCTTCCGGAATCCGGCTTAGCCGCGCGGTTGCCTTAATCGGTTTACCCTTTAGAGAGAAACCACTCACCCATCCGGACTCTAAAGGGATAAAGCCCAAGGGAAATAGTCAGGAACCCCATCCCTAAAGGGAGGGGCTTGGTAAGACTTTATTTTCCCAAGCTCACCTGACCAGAAGACCA
>NZ_JAJENT010000615.1:0-31675 GCF_035615515.1 Phormidium sp. CCY1219 | reverse complement strand
CCATTTCCCCTGGCTCTCATCCCGACGCTCACCAAGCACGGGTAGAGCGCGGGGCTTCCCGCCGAGAAGCTAAACTAGATAGAGCGATCGCTCTGAGCGCAACTAAATTCCTCTTTATCAAATCACCCACCCCTATCTTATCAAAAATTGGCGGTTTTGAGATCTGCCCCCAGTGGCGATTCTCACGGACCCCCGGAACCCTTGGCGGCGAATGCGATCGCATGAACGGTCCGCATCCACCGAAAACCACCAGATTTCACCAGAGAAAAATCGCCAGGAGAAATTGGCGTCACTGGAAGCGAGTACACTCATTGCTGCTCAACCTGAATCGGAAAAAATGATGAAAATTTTGCCACCTAAACTCGGGAAACCCAAACTATCCCTCGCCAGTTGTACGGGCTACTGTATTGGGTTTATCCTTTTAGAAGCCATAACCGTTTTCGGATTACTGCACCATGCCAAAGAAAAAGAAGCACTTTTTTTGTCCCGGTATATATTAAAACTAGAAGATGCCTATCTCGTCACCGTAGACACCTATGGCTTGGTCTCGCAAACGATTTACGATGAAGTCATTAACCAGCCAGAGGTTATTGATATTTTCAAACAAGCCGAATCCGCCACCCAAGCGCAACGCGATACTCTGCGCCGCCAGCTCTTCGATCGCTTAAATCCCACCTATCAAAATCTCAAGCAAAACAACCTGAAGCAACTGCACTTTCATTTGCCCGATGGCACCAGTTTCTTGCGCTTTCACCGACCCCCAAAATATGGCGACCCCCTCTTTGATGTCAGATATTCGGTAAAAATCGCCAATACCGAAAAGACTTTTATCACCGGATTTGAAGAAGGGAGAATTTACAACGGATTTAGATATGTGTTTCCCTTGTTTGCTTCGCCAGAAAACTCATCCACAGAAGAAACTCGCCACATCGGAAGTGTGGAAACCAGCATTTCCTTTCAGGCAATCCGACAGCAAATGAGCCAACTTTTTCCAGCAAAATATGCGTTTATGTTAAAAAAAGACGTGGTACGGCGGAAAGTGTTTGACTCGGAGTTGGATAATTATGTCCCTAGCGATATTAGCGATGATTTTTTTTATGAAAAAGCCATGCTGAATTCCCCGGAAAATGCGGAAGAGTCGCCATTGTCTTGGGAAGAAATTAAATCTATCAATCGCCGATTGAAGCCCCTGGTGCAGAAAAAGTTAAATCAAAATTTAGCGTTTGCGGTTCCCTTGCAAGATGAGGGGAAAGGATATGTGGTGACATTTGTCCCGATTAAAAATGTGCAAGGCGAGTTTGTTGCGTATTTGATGGCTTACGAATGCGACACTACCATTCGCAGTTACCGCCAAGATTTTGCCCTTCAACTACTGGGGATAACCTTTTCGGCATTTTTATTGGTGGCATTTATTTTTTATGTCAATCAAAGCAAACAGGTGCTAGAAAAGCGCAAAAACGAGTTAAGCGCATCGAATCAGCAATTAGAAAGAGAAATTATCCGCCGCAACCAGACGGAAGAAGAGTTAGTGCAATCCAACCAGAAGTTACAGGGGGAAATTCAAGGGCGAATGGAAGCGGAAGCGCTAGAAAGAGAAAAATCCCATCAACTGGAACAAGCGTTAAAACAGCTTCAGCGCACTCAAGCGCAATTAGTGCAAACTGAGAAGATGTCTTCTTTAGGGCAATTGGTGGCGGGAATCGCCCATGAAATCAACAATCCCACCAGCTTTATTTATGGAAATATTACCCCAGCGAAGGAGTATGCGGAATCGTTGTTAGGGGCGATCGCACTCTACCAGGAGTATTATCCCACACCAGAGGCAGAACTGGAAGAAGAATTAGAGGATCTGGATTTAGAATTTGTCCGAGAAGATTTTCTCAACCTGCTTAATTCTATTCAAATGGGAGCCGATCGCATCAAAAAAATCGTCCAATCCCTGCGGATTTTCTCCCGGTTTGACGAAGCAGAATTAAAAGCGGCGGACATTCATCAAGGGATTGACAGTACCTTGATGCTTCTGCGAAATAAATTGCAGAAAAATGCCGATTATGATGAGATTGAAGTGATTAAAGACTATGAAAAATTGCCCTTAGTGGAGTGCTATCCCGGATTGCTCAATCAAGTGTTTATGAATGTGTTAGTCAATGCCATTGATGCGATTGAAGAATGCAATCAGAAGCGCAGGGCGAGTGAAATGGCTGTTAATCCGGGTCAAATTCGCATTCAGACGCAATTAAACGAGAGCGCTCGCCAAGTAAGGATTGCCATTTCAGATAATGGTTGCGGAATTCCCGAAGAGGTGCGCGATCGCATTTTCGACCCCTTCTTTACCACCAAATCCATTGGAAAAGGAACCGGGTTGGGTCTCTCGATGAGCTATTCGATTATCGTCAATCGCCACGAAGGGTCGATGAAGTGTATCTCCACCATTGGTGAGGGCACTACTGTTGAAATTGCGATTCCCCTGAAACAGAATTTTCCGGCAAAATCGTAATCGGTGGATCGAGCATTTCCCCAGTACAAACCCTCGAAATTGCGATGGGCAATGTCTACCCGAGGAGTGAGTATAGGCAAACCTTAGAATTTTACATCAAGTTAGGAAAAAAAGAAGTAAAATTGGAGAAAGGGGGACAGGGGGGAGAATTGCCACGCAAAAAAATCACTCCGAATGAGGAGTGAAATCTTCTCCAAAATGATTACGATAGAAACAGTGCCTCGATGGTGTTTTGCTGATGAGCTATTGCGTGAATCCCCAGTGCCCGCAACCCGAAAATCCCGATAATGTGAAGTTTTGCCGCAGTTGTGGAACCAAACTGCAACTCAACGATCGCTATCGGGCGATGTCCCTGTTGGGGGAAGGGGGATTTGGGAGGACCTTTATTGCGGAAGATAGCGATCGGCGCAACGCCAAGTGCGTCATCAAACAATTTTTGCCCTTACCCCAAGTGCAGCAAAATCCCGACATGCTGCAAACCGCCACCAAAATGTTTACCCAAGAGGCGCAGCGTTTGTTGCAACTCGGCGATCATCCGCAGATTCCCACCTTATTTGGCGATTTCGAGCAAGAAGGGCGACTGTATTTAGTGCAACAGTTTATTGATGGCAAAAACCTGTTGCAAGACCTAGAAGAAAACGGAGCATTTCCGGAAGCAGAAATCGAAGCGATTCTCCTCGATCTGTTGCCGATATTGCAATACATTCACGAACGCAATATCATTCATCGCGACATCAAACCGGAAAACATTTTGCGCCGCCCGGATGGAAAATGCGTATTAATTGACTTTGGGGTAGCGAAGCAATTAACCAGCACGGTGTTGGTAAAAACCGGGACCAAAATCGGCACAGAAGGGTATGCGCCTATCGAACAATTGCGCGGGGGAAAAGCCTTTCCTGCCAGTGATTTGTACAGTTTGGGCGTTACCTGCATTCATCTGCTCAGCGATCGCAATCCCGACGAACTTTATGACCCGATAAACGGGCGATGGTTGTGGCGAGAAGCGCTGATGAATCGAGGCATCGAGATTAATCCGCGATTGGGGAAAGTGTTAGATAAATTAGTGCAAGAGTGGGTGAGCGATCGCTATGAAAGTGCCGATCGCGCCCTAGTGGATTTATATTGGTTGCCCCCGCAATTTTCCACCCCAGCATCCCCCTCAGCGAACAATCCGCCCCCCGCCAAAATTCCGCAAACCTGGAAATGCGTTCACACCCTCACGGCGCATTCTAACTACGCGATCGATGTCGCGATTAGTCCCGACAGCAAAACCTTGGTCAGTTGCAGTTACGATAAAACCATTAAAGTCTGGGATATCGTCACGGGAAACCTGCATGGCACCCTCAGCGCCCATACCGGATGGGTAAGTTGTCTGGCGATTAGTCCCGACAATCAAATCCTCGCCAGTGGCAGTTTGGATAATACCTTAAAACTGTGGAATTTGGGCAGTGGAAATTTGATGCGAACCCTGGGCGGATTGAGTGGATATGCGATTTCCCTGGCAATTAGTCCCGATGGAATCCTGGTTGTTGGGTGTTTTGATAACACAATTAAACTGTGGGATTTAAACAGTGGAAATTTCATCGGGACGCTGACCGGTCATACGGGATATGTAGAATCGGTATGCGTATCTTCGCAAGATTTTACCTTAGCCAGTGGCGGCGGTTACGATGACCATACCATCAAACTGTGGGACATTGATAACGGCACGTTAAAAAATACCCTGACCGGTCATTCAGCGTCGGTGAGGTCGATCGCCTTTACCTCTGATGGGACGCAGATCGTCAGTGGAAGCGAAGACAAAACTATAAAATTATGGGAAAGCGTCAGCGGTAAAGTCATCTACAGCATTCAAAATCCCGGATGGGTGCAGGCGGTGGCGCTTCATCCCGACGATCGCATTTTCGCCGCCGGCAGTCGCGATAGCACGATTCGACTGTATCATGTGGAGAATGGAGAAGAATTTGCTACCCTAAAATGGCATTCCGGACCGATAACCGGCCTGGCATTTAGTCCCGATGGCACGCGACTGGTGAGCAGCAGTTGGGATAAAACGGTGAAAATTTGGCAAGCAATATTATAAAGCCAAGGGGAAAAATAAACCTAAAAAAAAGTAAAAAAATATTCGGTGAATTTCCGGGGATTGGTTTGCAAGTGAGTTCGAGGCTAGTGGTCTGTTCGGTAGGGATTGAACGGTTTGGGGGGAAAATGCTACCACAGAAATATTCTAGTTAAACATCTGTTAAATGGTTGGTGATATGAGTTATTGCGTTAATCCTGCCTGCCCGCATCCCCAAAACCCCCCTCACGCCACCCTGTGCGTAAGTTGTGAAACGGCGTTGCGGCTGCAAAATCGCTATCGTGCGACCCAACTGTTGCGAGAAGGGGGGTTTGGGCGAACCTTTTTGGCAGTAGACGAACAAAATCCGGGTGCTGTTTTGGTCATCAAACAATATTTACCGGTAGAGACGGGAATGGAGGGGGGCGCAGAAAACAGCACTCTAGAAAAAGCGATCGAGGTTTTTAACCAAGATGCAAAGCGACAACAGGCCATTTCAGAGCATCCCCAAATTCCCACAGTGCTGACATACTTCGAGCAAGACAGTCGCTTGTACGTGGTGCAAGAATTTATCGAAGGACCGAGTTTGCTCGAACAGATGGAACGTCACGGTCCGTTTGACGAAGGGAAAATTCGTATTTTGCTCGAACAGCTTTTGCCGATTTTGCAGTTTATCCACGAACGGAATGTGATTCACCGGGATATCAAACCCGAGAGCATTCGCCAACGGGTCGCCGAGGCGACAGTGCCCGCCTCGACCCCTGCACTCTGGGGAGGAGAAGAGCTGGTGTTGGTGGATTTTGGCATTTCCAAACATTTGGCGAGTACGGGTTTGGCGCGGACCGGAAGTACCATCGGCACTGAAGGATATGCGCCGCCGGAACAGATACGCGGAGGACTGGCATATCCGGCGAGCGATTTGTACAGTTTGGGGGTGAGTTGCATTCAATTATTGACTGGGGAATGGCTTGACGAGCTTTACGATCCGCTTACCGGGCGTTGGATTTGGCGCGATCGCCTGCAGCAAAAAGGACGAGAGGTCAGCGAGGGGTTGGCGCAGATTTTGGATAAGTTGTTAGAAGACCGGGTAAGCGAACGGTATCAATCTGCTGTAGAAGCGATCGCCGATTTGCAAGACATCCTCCCCACCCCAGTTCCGCCACCTCGGGTTAATCTTCAAGAAGAGGCGATCGCCACCGCACCTGGGGTAGAGATTCCCGCCGCTTCCCTCTCCCCCAACCGTTGGCGATGCCTGCATACCCTGAGCGGTCATGTGGGGTGGGTGTGGACCGTGGGATTCGCACCGGATGGCAAAACTCTCGCCAGCGGTAGTGCGGACAATACGGTGATGATTTGGGATCTTTCGAGCGGCGAACGGATTAGCACTTTGAAAGGTCATTCGGATTTAGTGTTGTCCGTGACATTCAGTCCGCGATCGCCCCTCCTCGCCAGTAGCAGTCGCGACAAAAACATCATTCTGTGGGATGCCAGTAGGGGCGATCGGATTCGCACCCTCGGGGGTTGGTTTTCCGGTCATTCCGAGTTAGTCAATTCCCTCACCTTCAGTCCCGATGGCTCCACCCTCGCCTCTGGCAGTTGGGACCGCAAACTGATTTTGTGGGACAGCAGCACCGGCAAGCGAATTCGCACCCTGCGGGGGCATTCAAATTGGGTGTATTCCGTGGCGTTTAGTCCCGATGGCTCCACCCTCGCCTCTGGCAGTCGCGACACCACCCTGATGCTGTGGAATGCGATGACCGGCAGGCCGTTTTTTACCCTCTACAGCGACGCGGGATTGGTGAATGCGGTGGCGTTTAGTCCCGATGGGAAGACGGTTGCCAGTGGGAATTTCGACGGTACGGTGATATTGTGGGATGCGAGCAAAGGGGTGCAAACCGGTACCCTGCACGGCCATTCAGAGCGGGTGAATTCTCTGGTTTATCGTCCCGATGGGAAGATGCTCGCCACTGCCAGTCGCGATCGCACGATCGTCCTGTGGGATATGGACAGTCTCACCCCCATTTGCACCTTGACCGACCATCAGGAACGAGTATTTGCCGTGGCATTCAGTCCCGATGGCTCCACCCTCGCCAGTGCCAGTGGCGACGAAACCATCAAACTCTGGCAAGCGCCTTAAATAAGTAGGGTGGCCACGGGCCACCTGACACTTCCTTGCATATAACGTCCGATCGCAATGGAGAATTTTTCCCCGAGTCCTTGACAAAAAAGTAGTTTTGTGGTAAAGAATTGACCCCGGGAGAATATGCCCCTGTGGGGCAATTCTCAATTCGCAATTCTCCTCACCCATTGGTCAGGGAGTGAGGATAGGCGAGAAATCCGGCGGATTTGAGGGCATTGACGGCGCTTTCGCAGTCTTGCACGCGAAATTGAACGCCGAGGCGGACGAACTGACGCTGATAGGCAGAACCGATCGCCGCTACCACCGGGACTTTCGCGTTATCTTTATCCCTGATTTGTTCTTGCAGAATCGTTCGCAAACGGTGTTGTTGTTCGATGGTGCCCGCTTGTTGGGGGGTGAGGCTAATCATCACCATTTTCACCTGTTCCACCGGTTCGGCATCTTCAAGGATAATTTGCATTTTGTCTTCCCGGCGGTCTGCTTTCCCCCAGACAATCAAGCGAGTATCCGGTTGGATTAACGCGCTAATGCGATCGTAGGTTTTGGGGAAGACCACTCCTTCTACGGTACCGGTGAGGTCTTCCATTTGCACGATCGCCATGCGATCGCCTTTTCTCGTGGTCAGGGGTTTGACCTCGCTGAGCATCACCACCGCGCTGATAGTGCTATTTTCCCGTTGTTCTGGCAAGGCACTCAGATTAATCGGCGCGAGAATTTGCGCCGCTTTTCGCACGGATTTGAGGGGATGGTCCGAGACGTAGAACCCGAGGAGTTCTTTTTCCAGGCGCAGTTTTTCTTGTTTGGGATAGTCCTCCACCGAGGGGGGTTCGAGAATTTTTTCCAATCCCCCCTGATTGCCGTTATTTTCTGCACCATTGTCCATTCCGAGCAAATCAAATAGATTGCCTTGACCGCTATCTCGGTCTTTCGCCCGGTCATGTGCCCATTTGATGACTGTATCCAGATGGGCGATGGATTGCTTGCGGTTGGGGTTGAGGCAATCCATTGCGCCGCAATGAATTAGGGATTCTAAGGCGCGACGGTTGACGGTTCGCAGTTCCACGCGATCGCACAGATTGCTCAAGGAGGTAAACGGACCGTCTTTGGCGCGGGTTTCTAAAATGCAGGCGATCGCCGTTTCCCCCACATTCCGCACCGCCGAAAGTCCGAACAAAATTTTCCCCTCTACCGGGGTAAAGTCCACCCCAGAGCGATTGATATCCGGTTTTTCCACCTCAATTCCCATACTCTGGCAATTGGTGATGTATTTCTGCACCTTATCCTGGTCGCCACTATTCGCCGTCAGCAGCGCCGCCATATATTCCACCGGATAATTTGCTTTTAAATAAGCGGTTTGATAGGTGACATATCCATAAGCGGTAGAGTGGGATTTGTTGAAGCAGTTAGACGCCACTAGGCCATTGGCGAGAAGGAAATTATGGTCGCGTTCGACGCCAATATCATAGACGGGTTGAATTCCTAGCCACTGGCGCGAGATGAGTTTAACCGACACCCCGGTGAGGGGTAACTTCCGCTTAAATATCTCATCGATCGCCACCATTTTCCCCTCTTGCGTCATAAATTTATGGTCTTTAGTCGCTCGGATAATCGAACCCTCTTCTAGTTGGTACTCAAACACCTCTTGCTGACCCCGATTGTGCCACTGGGCAATCGGCTGAGTGTAAATGTAGCCCTCGCGATCGACGCTATAAACCGTACAAGGAATTTGCTCTTTTACGATTTTCCCGATGGGCAGTGGGCCATTTTCTACCGTCAATATTTCCGTATCGGCGCTTAAGCAGTATTCGGCGAATAATATCATCTGCTCGAATAAACTTTCGGCGATTTTTGGCGCAACTCCATTTTTAGTTGCACCGTCAATAAATATCTCTCGATGCTTCTGCATTTCCGAGACTTTCTTCTTGCCCATTGCCCTCCTCAGGAGGTCCGCTTGACCTAAAGAATATCCCGCTAAATCCTGCGCCATTTTCATAATTTGCTCTTGATAGCAATTATGCGTGACCACCCCATGCGCGAGAAAATAGGGAGAGGTTTGGTCTTCCATTTGGAGGTCAAAACACTCGGCTACTCCAGCGTCTTCTACAGACACCACGTAAACGTAGCGCGCATCTCGCAGATAGGTTTCTTGGTAGAGTTGGTGGGAAAATTCTTGCCAGTTTTCCAGTTTGGTTTTATACGGGAAAGCTTGGGGTTTTAATAAGGTGGCATTGTTCAGCGATCGCGTCACTGTTTTGCGGTTCATGCAGTCGGTGGTATCGCTCTTTTCTGTCAATAATTCCCTAAACCGATTGGCGGCGATCGCTAGAGAATTATCTGCATTTTCCTCATCTGAAAGTTGGCATGTGCCTAAAATCGATTTGAACCGAGTGCAATCGAGGATGTAAACGTAGTTGTCTGCGATCGAATAGGAAATTTTTAGACTTCCCAGCAACAGACCCACTTGTTGCAATAGCTGACAAGACGAACTGTGGAAATACACCACACTCGGAGAATAGCATCCATCACTGTCCCACAACCCGCGCAACAAATCGATGCGATCGCGAGTGCAATAATCCAACACATCCGCCGGTAAATGTTTCTGTTTCGATTTAACTTTCCATCCCCCTCCGTCATACACCGCATCCATAAATTGTGTCAACGGAGTAGGTTTGGGTTGCGTCTTGAACTTGGCGTAAGCGTACCAGCATCTCGTATGGAAATAATACTTCGGTTCTCCTCCCCAAGTTGCCGCCATCAAATTCGACACATACCCTGCCGTTTCTTCTGTCGAACAAGCAATAGTCGGGGTTGACGACACCAGATTGCCATCGCCAATCAGTAAACCCAGCAAATACGCTTCATTGGGATTCAGTTGCTTGCAATTTTTGGAAACCGGCCACCGTTCGTACAGTACCGAACTGTAAATATGAGAATTTGTCAATCCGCCTGCTGCCGGTATCAACTCTCCTGCTTGTTTATCGCCTTCTGGGGTTAAAAATCGATGGGTTTTACTGGAGTAGAGAGTCGTCCCACTAGACAGCGTAATTTTAACGATTTCTTTTACCCCACTGTGCCATTGTTTGGCAACTTTCGCCTGCCAAACTGTTTTCCCATCTGAGGTCAGTACCGCATCTCCGGGGCGAATCTCTTCGATCGCTACCTGAGAACCATCAGGTTTATCGATCTGCGTCCCTTTCGGCAAACAGAGAATTCCATAGGTTTCGTTGAGAATCGTTTCTAATTGGGGATGATCGTATTGAATTTGCTCGCGACCGTGTTTGCGGTTGATAAACTTGGGAATCAGACCGGCATCTAGCGGTCCGGGGCGATAAAGCGCCAGAATCGAGGAAATATCTTCAATACTCGAGGGTTTTAGCTCTTTAACCACCTGTCGCATCCCAGAAGATTCCAACTGGAAAATGCCTTCTAAATCTCCCCGTTCTAAAACCCGGTAAGTTTTCGCGATATCTTCCGGCATTTTTTTGACTTCACTGCGGGCGAGAACCTCCTGAGCTTTGCGTTCTTGAGCCGGTAAATCGTAGGGGTCGATTCGCCCGCCGCCATTTTGCTGGATATAGTTTAAAGTGTGCTGAATGGTGGTGAGATTTTTTAGACCCAAAAAGTCCATTTTCAGCAGACCCAGAGATTCGAGTTCTTCCATTGAATACTGGGTAATCACCGCGCCATCGTTGTTGCGTTGCACGGGGACAATTTCATCTAGGGGTTCGGCGGAAATCACCACTCCCGCCGCATGAACGCCAAAGGTTTTGTTAGTGCCTTCGATGCGAATGGCCATATCCACCCACCGATGCACTTCCGGGTCATTTTCATAGGCATCTTTAAAGGCCGGTTCCGGGGTTTTATCGGAAATCATCACGGAAAGTTTGGTGGGTTTACCGCGCGAAACGGGAATCAGTTTGGCCATTTCGTCGGCTTTTTTATAGGGAATATTTAACACCCGCGCCACATCTTTTAATACCGCTTTGGAGGTCATGCGGTTAAAGGTGATAATTTGCGCTACCCGGTCTTCGCCATAGCGTCGGGTGACATATTCAATTACCTCATCCCGGCGTTTGATGCAGAAGTCGGTATCGATATCGGGCATGGATTTGCGTTCGGGATTCAAAAATCGCTCGAACAGCAGTCCGTGATGTACCGGGTCGATGTTCGTAATTTTCAGGGCGTAGGCGACGAGAGAACCCGCCGCCGAACCGCGTCCGGGTCCGACGGGGATGTGGCTATCTCGGGCAAATTTGATATAGTCCCACACCACTAAAAAGTAGGTGGAAAAGCCCATTTGTTGGATCATTTTTAGCTCGTATTCGAGCCTTCGGGTATAGACTTCGTTGATTTCGCTGCGGGTTTTGGCATTGAGGCGATCGAGGAGTCCTTCCCAGGAGAGTTCTTCCAGGTAGGTTTTGGCGTTGTGACCGGCGGGGATGGGAAAGTCGGGACTGCGAGGTTCGCGCAGGATGTCTTTGTAGGGTTCGACTTTTTCGGCCACTTCTACGGTATTGGCGATCGCCTCTTTAATCACATCATCCGGGAGGTGATCGCGAAACAGCATCGCCATTTCTTCGGCTGATTTTAAATACTCGGTGCCGCTATAGCGCAACCGTTTTTCTTCGGTAATTAATTTCCCGGTTTGAATGCACAGCAATGCATCGTGGGCTTCTACATCGTAGCAGGAAATAAAATGCGAATCATTAGTGGCAACAATTTTAATATCCAGTTCCCGGGCTATTTTTACCAGTTCCACGTTAACCAGTCGGTCTTCACGGGAACCGTGGTCTTGAATTTCTAAATAATAATCGTCGCCAAATAAATCTTTATACCATTGGGCAATTTTTCGAGCCACATCTAATTTATTTTGCAAAATCGCTTGGGGAATTTCGCCGCCCAAACATGCACTGGTGACGATTAAGCCTTCGCGATGTTTTTCGAGCAGTTCTTTATTGATGCAAGGGCGGGAAAAAATCCCTTTCCCGTGGATGCCGTGCAGGTGGGAAATGCTAGTGAGTTTGACTAAGTTTTTGTAGCCTTGGGTATTTTTGGCCAAGACCACTTGATGATATCGGCGACAGCGCTTGGTGGTGTCGAGGGGTTCGTTAATCACATACATCTCGTTGCCGATGATGGGTTTGATGCCCTTGCTGCGACAGAGTTTGATCAGTTGGATCGCGCCGTACATGACCCCGTGATCGGTAAGGGCGATGGCGGGCATCCCCAACTCGATCGCTTTATCCACCAATTGCGGTAACTGACTGGCTCCATCGAGCAAGCTGTAATCGGTGTGAATGTGCAAACCTACAAAAGACATAATCACTCACCAAATAGAACAAACAATCAATGCGGAAAGGAGGAAAGTTCCGATCGCGTGGGAAAAACCTGCCCGGTCGGCATCCCCAGTTCCGGGACTCAATTAACTGCGATCGCCCTGTGGATGCCATCACCTCCAGGGAGTAGGGCGCAGAATTTTCGATCGGCTCGATTGCTACCCGGGATGGGCAAGCACGCGAGTTGAGATGAAGTTGTACCTCTCAACTCGTTTTGACGCGCATCTAAATTTCGGGCAAACGGTTGTGCCAATCTGTGGCCTGTTCGTAAGCATAGGCAACTTCAAACAGCAAGTCTTCTCGCAAGACATTGGCAATCATTTGCATCCCAATCGGCATTCCGCCCTCGTCAAATCCACAAGGTAAACTCATGGCCGGCAACCCGGCAAGATTGACGGGAATGGTCATCAAGTCTAGCAGATACATGCTCAACGGATCGTCGGTTTTTTCGCCTGCTTTCACCGCCGTGGTGGGGGCCGTGGGACAGACCAACACATCCACTTGAGCAAATGCGCGCTCGAAGTCTTCTCTGATTAAGGTACGGACTTTTTGCGCTTTGAGATAGTATGCATCGTAGTACCCGGCGGAAAGGGCGTAAGTGCCGATCGCAATTCGCCGCTTGACTTCCGCACCGAAACCTTGGGCGCGCGTCTTACCGTACATACCTAACAGATTCTCGCCTTCTTCGCTGCGAACTCCGTATTTGACCCCATCGTAACGGGCTAAGTTAGCCGATGCTTCTGAGGGAGCAATGATGTAGTAGGCGGGCAAACCATAGCGGAAGCGCGGGCAAGAGACCACTTGAATCTCCGCACCCAACTCTTGTAACAATTCGATGCTTGCAGTCACCGCTCTTTCCACCGCCGGATCGATGCCATGTCCGAAGGTTTCTTTGATAATTCCGATTCGTCGTTGCCCTTTGGGTTTTAAACTGGGTTTGACGTATTTGCGGTAGTCGGGAATTTGCACCTTGAGACTGGTGGCATCTTTCGGATCGTACCCGGCAATCTCGTGCAGCAAAATGGCCGAATCTTCTACACTGGTACCAATCGGCCCGATTTGATCTAAGGAAGACGCATAGGCAACCAATCCATAGCGCGAAACCAGTCCGTAAGTGGGTTTCATCCCCACCACGCCACAAAAGGCGGCGGGTTGGCGAATAGATCCCCCGGTATCCGAACCGATCGCGATCGGGCATTCTTGCGAGGCAACTGCTGCTGCCGATCCCCCGGATGACCCCCCCGGTACCCGGGTCAAATCCCAGGGGTTGGCGGTGCGCTGAAATGCGGAGTTCTCTGTAGAACCGCCCATCGCAAATTCGTCCAGATTGGTTTTTCCTACCATTACCGCCCCCGCCTCGGCTAGTTTTTGCGTCACGGTAGACTCGTAAGGCGGGATGTAGTTTTCCAAAATCCGCGATCCGCAGGTGGTGGGGATTCCCTGGGTGCATAAATTATCTTTTATGGCAATGGGGATGCCTGCTAGCATTCCAATTTCTTCCCCTGCAGCGATTTTGGCATCCACCTGACGGGCTTGTTCTAGGGCGCGATCGGCTGTCACTAGCAAAAAACTGTGCAGTTTCGGCTCTAATTTTTCGATCCGCTCTAAGGCTTCTTTGGTGATTTCAACAGCCGAGCGTTCTTTTTTGATTAGTTGTTTGTGTAACTCGCGGATGGATGCCATGCTTTTACCTTTTGACTTTAACTCCGGATGTACCAGACTTTATTTTGACACTCTCCCGGAAGAGCGCAGGAAGATTCTGAAAATCGCCCCCGGATGCGGGCTGAAACTAAGGTTTCGCGTTCCGTTCGCTTACGGGCCTCTCTTTGACCCCCTGCCTTGCATCAGCGTTTCGCTTCGGACACTCACCACCTTCTGAGGAGCGAAGGGCAATGCAACATCGGTCAACTTCGCGATCGCCGCGAGTTCGGCCCGGTTCTGAGTCTGTCTGGTTCTCAACTCGCGGTGGGTTCGGGCATGACATTATTTTATCGACCCGAGTGCATCAACCCGAACAATGGGAACTGAGGTGGGTTTGAACTGGCGTGTCGCTTTTGGTTGTTGCTCTCATGCACCCCACATGCATCTTCTCTGGCGCTTTCTTTTCCCGATCGCGCCCTTTCCCACTGCCAATTTTTCCCTCTGCCCTGCTTTGCCTTGCCTTGGATCCCAACTCAGGCTGGCTTTGTGGATCCAACTCTGGGGAACATCTCCCGGTTTGCTCCGTGTTTTCTCGGGAAGCAATTGCGTCAATGACTACTCTAGCAGCGATCGCTTCGCTTGTTTCGCCCAATCTCTTCCATGACTCGGCTTTTGCTTCTGTTCGCCTCCCTCCTTGCATTCCCCCCTTCTCCCTCGCCTGCGCCAGAATGCCATATCTGCATCCATTCTGCCCTAAATGGGCTGCCAATTACCTGTGACTTCTGGCGTCGCCACCGCTTCAACTACTCTTTTTACTTTTTTTACACCGCACCCGCAATCCTTTTCTGTTTTTGTCCATCAATCAGCAGATGGTACGGTGGGCACAGAGAGCTACTATCACAGGTGCCGAATCTCGCATCCCCTCTAGAACTGCCCACCCTACAAACTACTCAGTTGAATAGAGACAAAAATTCAGTTAAGCTGTCAGGCATTTAATTTGGGTACTGTAGCGAGCTAGAAGCTCGCACTACAATAACTTGGGGTGAAGTCTTCCCCCAATTTAAATGCGAAACAGCTTACTATTACCAATTAATCAAAAAAAACTCACACTGCAGTCTCTTTCTATCGGTATATTTCTGGCGCTAGATACATCTATGACGAAGAATTAATAAGATAGAAAAAGAGTCAAGTATCCTGGATTTTTTTGAAAATTTTTTATGTTAAAAGGTAAATGGATAACTGGAAATTGCATAGCGATCGCCGCGATCGCGGCGATCGCGCCGGTGCCCAAACTGGGCGCGACGGCTACGCCCACCCCCACAGAGGAATTGGGCGATCGCCTGCCGTCCCCGGTGGAACTCTCGGAACCGGAAGTGCCGCCGTTGGGCATTGAGCGCGAATATCTGCCCTCCGCCACCCCTGAAGAAGCGCAAACCCACTACGGTCATTATTCCTATTCCGTTGCGCCAAGACGAGAATTAGTGTCAGTTGGCAATGGGCAAAGGTTGCGTCGGGAGGCGGCGGCCCAGTTTCGAGAAATGGTAGCGGCGGCGGCGGCGGATGGGGTGCAGTTGGTGCCTCTGTCTGGCTTTCGCGATCGCGATACTCAATCCTATCTGTTTTATGGCAAAGCGAGACAGCGGGGGCAAAGCTTGCAGCAAAGAGCCAACGTCTCTGCACCGCCCGGGTATAGCGAACATCATACGGGCTATGCGATCGACATCGGCGATGCATCCGCGCCCCAACATCACGTTCGCCGTTCTTTTCACGATACCGATGCCTTTCGCTGGTTGAAGGCGAATGCAGGGGAATTTGGCTTTGAAATGTCGTTTCCGCGCCAACATCCGGAAATCAACTACGAACCGTGGCACTGGCGGTGGGTGGGTTCCGCGCGCAGTCAGCGAGTGTTTAGGGCGGCGAGACCCTAGGGGGAGGATGTCACCCATTGATTTCCCGTTGGGCGTTGCGGGTGAGTTGAGCGATCGCGGATTTATCCGGTGGCGGGGTATCGCTTTCTACATGCAGCCACAGCAGATATTCGATATTGCCTGCCGGACCGGTGAGGGGAGACCAGGTTAAGCCTTTGTATTGCCATCCGCAGTCGGTTGCGGCTTGCAAGACTTGGAAAATGGCATCGGCATGGTCTTGCGGATCGCGGACCACGCCTTTTTTTCCCACCCGCGATCGCCCCACTTCAAATTGAGGCTTCACCAGTAACACCACCTCTTTCGGCGCTACCAGCAACTCCCACAGGGCGGGCAAAATTTTGGTCAGGGAGATAAAGGAAACATCCAGCACGCCCAAATCCGGTTTAGGCTTTTCATTATCATATAAATCCTCTTTTGTCAAGTGTCTGAGGTTGGTACGTTCGCGCAAAATCAGGCGCGGGTCATTTCGCAGACCCCAATCCACTTGACCGTATCCCACATCAATCCCGTAGACCAATTCCGCACCGGCTTGCAGCAAACAGTCGGTGAAGCCCCCGGTGGAGATACCGCCATCGAGGGCAATGCGATGGGCGACGGGGATGGGAAAGACCTCGAGCGCTTTTGCCAATTTTTCGCCACCGCGCGACACGAAGCGCGATCGCGGCTTGAGTTCGATATTGGCATCGGTATTGACGGCGGTACCGGGTTTGTCAATCAGTTGGTTGTTGACCCGCACCTCCCCGGCGCGAATCAGCCGTTGGGCGAACTGTCGGGAGGAACAGAGGTTGAGTTCTACTAACAGGGTATCGAGTCGTTGCTTATTAGCCACAGTCGATCTAGAGAAAAAATGTCAGCAATGGGTCAATGTTCAATGAGTGAATTTTCAATTGGGTTTAGACCGAGGAGGCGAACAATGCGATGGGGGTGCGATCGCGATCGCGAGGGATTGCGATCGCGATCGCCCTGACCGATGGAGTTCGATCGCTTGTGAAATTTGCCCGTTATCCCATAATTAGACAAGACTCTCGATCCCTGACGAGAAACTTGACGTATTACGGGTAAAATGACATGCACTTGACGCGATCGGTATTCCCACAGCCTGTACGAGAAAAAGACAATCCCCTGGCCATTTTGAGTGGAGAGAATATTTATGTGGTTTATCCCAATGGAAAAGTCGAAGCGATCGCCCTCCAGTTGGCGCATCATTCGCCGATCGAAAAACTCCTGCAAAGGTGTCAATTTTGGGGAGACTTGGCAATTGGTTAGGGTTGCAAAAATTTTTCCCAAAAAAGATAAAGTCCGCCGATGCGGACTTGATAGAAATAGAAAAATCGACCTAAGAGAAAGAGATTAAATATCTTGCTCGCTCAATTCGCGACACATGTGGTCGAAAGGTTTGTCTAACCAAGCGCCGGGAGTGATACCAGCTTCCACCACTTTATCTTTCACCAGGTCTTTGAGAATTTGGATCCCCACCACAGTCGGACCAATCGGAACCCCTAAAGAATTGTAAGTTTCGCGCAGTCCTTGCAGCACTCGTTCGTCGAGCACATCGGTATTGCCCGCAACTAGGGCATAAGTGGCATAGCGCAGGTAATAGTCCATATCCCGCAGACAAGCCGCATAGCGACGGGTGGTATAGGCATTGCCACTGGGACGAATCAATTCGGGCAATTCAGCAAACAACCGAGAAGCGGCTTGTTTGACCAAAGAGGCGGCATTGGCATTAATCGCGCCGGCAGCTTGAACCCGTGCGGTGCCGCTTTCAAAATAAGATTTTAGGTTGTCGATAGCATCGCGATCGAGATAGCGACCGAGGCCATCATAGTTTTTTATCAGACTGGTTACAGCGTCACGCATTAAATTTCTTCTCCCAACAATCTCAACAAGTAATCTGCTACGGGTGGGTGGTGTTGTGCAGGAATATTCGGTTTTGCGAAACCGGATATCCGTGCCGCGCCCAATGTTGACCCAAAAATGAGTAATAATACTGGGGATGAGTTGAGTACATCGTCCTCCCCAAGCGCGATCGAACCAAAATTCGTTCGATGGTTTGTAGTTTACTATAAAGCGATACCCAGAAAAATAGTCGATCGCTTCCCACCTCGATGACGAACAAGACTCGCGGGGCAAAAAGGCGATCGCCATTGGGGTTCTCCCCCATCCAGGGAAAAAATCCCCACAGTAATGACCCTGGATACGCGAAAGGCGCGATTGCATGGCGAACGCGCCCTCATCTGAACCCGCCCCCAGGGCATGGGAATCGTGCCTTTTTCAGTGTTAGACCCAGTGACGCATCCCCGGTGGTGCGTTACCCCCGGATTGGATCGGGGATCCAATGGGAACGGGGGGTGGTGAGGGTGACGCACCCGAGGGTGGCGATTGTGTTAGGTAGCGATCGCCGCCCTCAACCGAAGCGGTGGAAGGGAATCCTTAATATTTTCTCTATGTGCTGCAAGAGGGAACTGTGATTAAATCCAACCAGAGTTGTGGTTAGCCTGCTAGGGCGCGGGGCCGGTTTGTATCCTTGAATACAAACCCTCCCGAAACCAATCCCTAGGATGAGTCAGGGACAACGCAGCGCGGGTTTATGCCAAGGCGCGATCGCCTTATTCCCCACCGGTTGACGAACCACTCCCTCCAAAAACGAGGGAGCAAAACAGGGTGGAGAAAGCAACCGTTGAGGTTCAGGTCCTCAAACCGTTGAGAATCCTGGAAGTCAGTGCCAGGGGAGGAACAGCGCGATCGCCGCGATCGCCGCTAGGTGCCCAGGAGATGTCTGTTTCGTCTTCTAACCTCCTTGAGTGAACCCCTGCTCGTGCGCGTACTTGTCACCAGCAACGCTTGTCACCAGCAACGTGGATTGACACCAATTGAGAACTGAGGAGTTATTTATGTTCCAAACCCCACAAGAAGTATTAAATTTTATCCGCGAGCAAGACATCAAAATCGTAGACCTCAAGTTTATCGACATGCCCGGTATCTGGCAGCACTGCTCGTTTTACCGGGATCTGATTGACGAGGATGCTTTCACCGATGGAGTCGCCTTCGACGGTTCGAGCATTCGCGGGTGGAAATCCATCAACGAATCTGACATGGCAATGGTTCCCGATCCCACCACCGCCTGGATCGACCCGTTCATGTCCGAAAAAACCTTGAGCATGATTTGCAGCATCAAGGAACCCCGCACCGGTGAAATGTACAGCCGCGATCCGCGCACCATCGCCCAAAAAGCGCTCGATTACCTGATTTCCACCGGCATTGGCGATCTCGCCTTCTTTGGTCCAGAAGCCGAATTTTTCATTTTTGAAGATGTCCGTTTCGACCAAACCGAAAACAAAGGGTTTTACTACGTCGATTCCGTGGAAGGTCGCTGGAATTCCGGTAAAGAAGAACCCGGTGGCAACCTGGGCTACAAACCCCGCTACAAAGAAGGGTACTTCCCGGTGTCGCCCACGGATACCCTGCAAGACATGCGAACTGAAATGCTGCTGACGATGGGCGAATGCGGCGTACCTATCGAAAAGCACCACCACGAAGTGGCTACCGGCGGACAAAATGAACTCGGCATCAAGTTTGCCCCGATCGTCAAATCCGCCGACTACTTGATGACCTACAAATACGTTATCAAAAATGTGGCCAAGAAGTACGGCAAAACCGCGACCTTCATGCCAAAGCCGCTATTTAACGATAACGGTTCCGGGATGCACACTCACCAGTCTCTCTGGAAAGATGGTCAGCCCCTGTTCTGGGGCGATGGTTATGCCAACTTAAGCAAAATGGCTCTGCATTACATCGGGGGTCTGCTCAAACACGCTCCCGCTCTGTTGGCGTTTACCAACCCCACCACCAATTCTTACAAGCGTCTGGTGCCCGGTTTTGAAGCGCCGGTGAACTTGGCTTATTCTCAAGGGAACCGTTCTGCTTCGATTCGGATTCCCCTGTCGGGTCCGAATCCCAAGGCGAAACGGATGGAGTTCCGTTGCCCGGATGCCACTTGCAATCCCTATCTCGCCTTCGCGGCGATGCTCTGTGCGGGTCTCGATGGGATTAAGAACGAAATCGACCCCGGCGATGCTCTGGATGTGGATATCTACGATCTCAGTCCGGAAGAATTGGCCAAGATTCCCTCGACTCCTGGGTCTCTGCTGGATGCGCTCAAGGCTCTGGAAGGCGATCGCGAGTTCTTGACCAGCACCGGCGTCTTCACCGAAGATGTCATCGCCAGTTGGATCGAGTTCAAGCTCGATAATGAAGTCAACCCCATGCGCCTGCGTCCGCATCCCTACGAGTTTTCTCTCTACTTCGATGCCTAAACCTCTGCGAGAAAATCGCAACTAAGTAAGTTGAGCCACCCTTACGGTGGCTTTTTTGTGGCGCGACGGCTCATCGGAACCAGTCGCGGTTGGTTTCCCTTTGCATAAACCATGCTCGGAAAAAATTGCGTTAGAATCAGCAACACAAGTTTATAAAACGTAACTAAAAAAGTATGAGCGTCACATACCCGCGTAAATTCCGCAATTCAATGAGCGCCCGCGATGTGATGAAGCACGTGGTGCGCGATCGCGAAATCCATCTAATCACCCTCAACCGCTACCGCTTTAGCGAACAACGCAGTTGCAAAGACCTCACGGATCTGATCGAACGCCTCGACGGTCAACCCCGCGAATTGGTACGCGAGTTGTCTCGCCACGTCTCCGATGAAGCCCGTCACGCTATGTGGCTCACGGATCTGCTCTACGAACTTGGCTCGGATCTGGACAAACCCCCGGGAATGGCCTATATCGAGGAATTCGACCGTCTGCTGGACAAAGATGGCTTTGAAACCCTCGAAGATGGCACGATCGCCGCCCTCGCCGCCATTAACGTCACCGAAAAACGCGGCTGCGAATATTTCTCCGGTCACATTCAAGCCCTCAAATCTGCCGAACAAACCCCAGAAAACATCTTCATCCGCGAAACTCTCGAACGCATTATGCCCGAAGAAGCAGGGCACGTGCGCTGGGGAAATCGCTGGTTGGCTCAAATGGCGAAAAAAAGCCCGCAACACCGCCAAAAAGTCGAACAAGCAAAATCCAAATATGCCGCGATCGAACAAGCTGCCTTTGAAGCCGGTATGGATATTACAATGGGCGCAGAATTGCGGCGCGTCGCTAGCCTCCTCGATGTGGCCAATACGCTCCCTCTCTGGGAACGTCCCGCCTACCTCATGGAACGCCTCCCGCAAACCCTGATCGCTCCAGACCTCCAGCTCACCCGGGTGCAAGCCGCACAAAAAGCCTGGAACCGCGATCCACAGGCATTTATGGAAAAATTCGTGCCGATGTTCTTAAACGGCTTGAATTCTTCTAATTCCAAAAAATAAAAGGCGAGAGTGACTTTTGCGCCTCCCCTTTCTGAAGGCGCTTTCCCTCCCTCGGTCATACTCGCCCCTTCCGTGATAAAATCGATCGCGGTAAATCTAACTCAATCGGCAACTCGCCAAGTTCACAAACCCCTTTTAACATCACTCAAAACATCGCTCTCAATTTTCGCTCCCTACCCAGCGAACGGTGTCCACCCATTCCAGGAGATTCAGATGACCACCGAAGTAGAAAACCTTTGCAATCCCGACGAATCCACTGAAGAATTATTGTCAGAGTCTACATCCGTTAACCTCGTCGAGGAAATCGAAACGGTGATTGGCAGTCTGGCCCAAGACCAAAAGGTGATGTTCGCCCAAAGCGAAGCAGGTCATCTTTGGAAATTTCAATACGGTAGCGTTGAGGTGTTCGTGCAACTGACGGGAACCACCGATGAGGACAGCTTGAGCGTGTGGTCTTTCGTCCTCAAACTCCCGGCGAAAAACGAACCGCAGTTAATGCGCCAGCTATTAGATATGAACTGGTCGTCTACTTTGGAATCTCGTTTTGCTATTGTGGACGATCGCGTGGTGGTGGTCTCCACCCGCACGGTGGCGGATATCAATCCTGGGGAAATTTCTCGCTGTATCACCATTGTGGCAACCATCGCCGATGACAATGATGAGGCGCTGCTTGAGGCATTCGGTCAATAAAATATCCCCCGGTGCGTTGAGTTCGCCGGGTCTGTTTGTTGCCCCTCCTCCATCACATCTCTGATGCATTCATCTTCTTGGCGCTCGATCGGTCTGATTCGCGCTCCCGCCAACATCCAAATGGCGATCGACTATTGGTTGTTCGAGCAGCATCGGGCCGGTAAATTGCCGCCTGTGCTGCGATTTTATACCTGGGATCCGCTGGCAATTTCTCTCGGCTACCATCAGCGTCGCTGGCCCGATGGGTGGCGTCAGCTCTCTTGGCATGGACAACCGATCGATTTGGTGCGTCGTCCCACGGGGGGACGCGCTGTGCTGCATCAGGGGGATTTAACCTATATGGTGGTCATGTCTGAATTGGGGGCAAACTCTTGCGCGATCGCTAAATCCTCTCGCCTCGCCGCCTATGAAACCATTTGTCAGTTTTTGATCGAGGGATGGCGCAGTTTGGGGGTGGAATTACACTACGGTCGGGCGGGACGCGGTTACGCTAAAACTCCCAATTGTTTTGCCACCGCTACCGGTGCGGATTTGGTCTTGCCAAATGGTGCTAAATTTATCGGCAGCGCTCAGCTCAAACGGGGCGGGGCTATTTTGCAACATGGTTCGATCCTGCTCAACCCGTCGGTGGAGTTGTTTTCTCGCGTCTTCGATCCGCAAGCTTCGCAATTGATTGGCGGAGTTCATCTGTTGCCCGATTCTTTACCCCGGGATGTTTCAAAGTTAATCGAGATGGCGATCGCTTCGTTACTCTGCGCCGCATCTCGCTGTTTTGAGGTAGAAATCCATCACCAGCCCCTTACCCGGGAAGAATGGCAACACATCAAAACCGATGCACTTAATTTGCCAGTTTTTGCGGTTTAAAATCCCGATTTTGAAGCGAAGGGCGTAATTCGCGAGAAGTTGGAAGCTCTGACTCTCCCACCGGAAGCCACTTCGGCGGCTTTTCTTTTGGCTCATCTCCGGGGAATTTGTTATGCAAATTAACCGTGCAGCCAGTTTACTTTTTCATCGCGGATTTGGCCAGTTCTTGGGGGGAGACGGCTTCGGAGGTGGCTTTGGCGATCGCGCCTAAATGAAACCCTGCCGGATAGCTGCCTTCTTCCTTAATCCGTTTAATTTGTTCGGGGGAAATCGGCAGGTTCATCTTTTTCGCTAAGGCGGCCACAATATCGCCGCGATCGATAATCCCGGCAACCGCACCGGCTTTGGAAAACACCGTCAGCAAGGTTAGCTGATGGTTTTCCATCTCGATAATCGCCTCTACCAACGGCGTATCTTCCTCCACGCCGATAATCTCGCTTAACGGCGTCACGATACTGCGAACGGTTTGCGTTTCCCACTGACTGCGTTCGATAACCCGCAGGTCCTCGGGGGACAGCCGACCGCGATAGCGACCTTCAGAGGCGGCAAAGTAGGCAAAATCGCGAGTTTCGGCGAGAATGTATTCCTCGGCAAATTGCCGCAGGGTCATGTTGGCATCGATGACGCGAAACTGTCTGGTCATCGCATCTTCGGCTTTCAGTTTGACTAAAGCTTCTTGCAACTGCGCTTGGGAATTGTAAGCGTTTGCAGTGCGAACGGCAAATCCGCCGAGAAAGGCAATCCAAATGCCACTCAAACTATTGTTGGATAAAAATAAAACCACGCCAAAGGCGATCGCGCTCAACCCCAGGGTTTTTCCACTCAGGGCCGCCCAGCGAATCCCCTGAAAGCGACTGCCGGTCAGCTTCCATACCGCCGCTTTTAAGACTTGACCCCCATCGAGGGGCAACCCGGGAATTAAATTAAACACCCCCAACACCAAATTAATTCTGGATAAATTCAATGCTAAAACTTCGATGGGGGAGTCGCTAGGGGTCTGTCCGGCGATCGATCCGAGAATGGCAAACAACATGAAACTCACCGCCGGTCCGGCGATCGCTACTTGAAAGGCTTGACCCGGGGTTTTCGATTCGCGATCGATGGACGCTACGCCGCCAAAAATAAATAAGGTAATCGAGTTAACCTTAATGCCTTGGGACATCGCCACCAAACTGTGTCCGAGTTCGTGAAGCAGTACGGAGGCAAACAGCAACAGGGCTAATGCCAAACCCACAGTCCAAGCGATTATGGGATCCCAGGTTTCGGTCTCGGCGAAGTTTGCCCCATTCGCCAAGGTGACCAACAGTAGGATAATCAACCAAGATTTATCGATATAGAAAGGGATACCAAATAGGGATCCGATTCGCCAAGCTGCCTGCATGAAACTTTCCTTTTTTCTTGACTCTAGCCGATCGCCTGCTTGTGGAGGGCGTCAACCCCTCAATTGTCCTTTCTTAATTGTACTCATTTTTCTCTGTTCCCCCACTGGGGTTGGATGAATGTCCCTGGGGAATTTGCGAGGGATCGAGGGGCAAAGGGTGACAGGCGGTAAGCGGCGATCGCCAATTGCGCTGTCGGGAATCAAGGGCGCTCCCCAGGGCGATCGCCTTGGGGAGCGGTTGGAATCATTTATTAGCACAAAACTTCGCTTTTGTCAAGCTTTATTTTGCACTTTGGTAGGAGGTTTACAGAACCCCGGCATTACCCAATCCCAAAATGATGCCCGCGCCGAGTAAGTGGCCGAAACTTAAGGTGGCCAGCAATTCGGGGATGCCAAAGTTAGTCCACAGGGCGGGGGGTTGCACGGGCAGACTCGGACCCACGCCGGGGTTTTGAATCGCCTTGTAACCAATGGCGATCGCAAACAGGTTGGCCAGGATCATCACCAGTCCGATGGTGGGGGACCAGCTTGGGGTGGGGGGGACGTTGGCTGCCGCTACGGCCAGTAAGGTGCTGTATAGCAAGATTCTATCTCCTATGTTGATAAATTTGTACAATTGAAAGGAATTATAAAGAGCGATGGCGAAAAAATAATAATTTTGCTCAATACTTTAAAGTTGCTTAAAATTTCGATACAAATCGAAACAATTACGGGGGACGATCGCGAATGCGCGTGAAGATTTGCGGAATTACCAAACCAGAGCAAGGACGGGCGATCGCGCAGATGGGAGCCAGTGCCTTGGGTTTTATCTGCGTGTCCCGCTCTGCGCGCTATGTGACGCCACTGCAGATTCGCGCGGTGGTGAGTCGGCTACAAGGAGAGTCGGTGGGCTGCATCGGGGTGTTTGCCAACACCACGCCAGAAACCATTTGTCAAGTATTTCGCGAAGCCGGGGGGTTGACGGGGGTGCAGCTACATGGCGATGAATCCCCGGAGGTTTGCGATCGCCTGCGTCGGTTACTCCCACCCGGGATAGAACTGATCAAAGCGTTGCGGGTCAAAACCCCGGCGGCGTTAGAAACCGCCAAGGAGTATGTGGACTGTGTGGATACCTTGCTGTTGGATGCCTATCATCCTGGGATGCTGGGGGGGACGGGAAAACAACTGGACTGGGGAAGTTTAACCGAGTTCGATCCGGGGTGTCCCTGGTTGCTGGCAGGGGGATTAACGCCGGATAATGTTTTAGCCGCCCTGGCACAAGTAAACCCCGCCGGCATCGACCTCTCGAGTGGGGTGGAGCGATCGCCGGGGGACAAAGATTTAGCCAAAGTGGCGCGATTGTTTGAAATGCTCAAACGGCAAGAAGTGTGAAGGATAAAACTTCGGGCTTGACACTTCACACTTCTGAGGTTATAATTCAGCCTTTAAAAGAAGCTGGGTTGGTGGCGAATTAGGTTCAGGAACTCTTCGCGAGTTTTTTGTTCTTCGTCAAAAATCCCGAGCATGGCACTGGTGACGGTCCAGGATCCGGGCTTTTGCACCCCGCGCATGGCCATGCACATATGAGTTGCTTCCATGACCACGGCCACTCCTTTGGGTTCTAAGATGGTTTGGATGGCTTCGGCGATTTGGCGATTCAGGCGTTCCTGGACTTGCAAGCGGCGGGCATACATTTCCACAATCCGGGCGAGTTTGCTGAGACCCACCACTTTTTCGTTGGGGATATAGGCAACATGTGCTTTGCCCATAAATGGCAGCATGTGGTGCTCGCAAAGGCTGAAGAAGTTGATGTCGCGAACCAGTACCATCTCGTTGTGCCCTTCGTCAAAAATGGCATTATTCACCAGGTCTTCTAAGGACTGGGAATAGCCGCTGGTGAGGAAGCGCATGGCTTCGGCTACGCGCTTGGGGGTTTTGAGCAAGCCTTCGCGTTCGGGGTCTTCTCCGATGGAAAGGAGAATGTCTCGCACGGCATCCATCATCCGCTCGTTGTCTTCTTCTGCTGCTGCAGGGGGGTGCAGGTGGGGTTGCGTGCCGTTTAAGGTGTTGCGATCGGGTCGGACGGGAATGGCGGTTTTACCGGAAGCATTTGCGGCTTGCATGCCGTTTTCAAGGTCTTTTTTGGTTCCGTTAGAACGGTTGTCAGAGGCAATAGTCATAATAAATTTGGGTTGGAGTTGAAAGGAATGTACAGAACAACGGGTGGATGAGCGATCGCGCCTTTAAGCGGTGAGTGCATTTGTACGGAAGGCGCACTCATACTCGCGATCGCTCGAGTTAGGTGGGCAATCCTTTTGTCGAGGCTCGAACGGCAGTATCGGCTCAAATCCAGTGGAGATTTATCGCACTCCCGGGTTCGATGTGAAAGTGAGTTCCTCAACCACTGCGTTATCTGGCAGCAGTGCAGTTTGCCGGGTGGATCCGGCAGCAATTTCCGGGTCAACCGCTTGCCAGGGTGATACTCCCGGGGCGCTGGCGTTGCCCGGGGGAGGCTACTGTTCTAGAGGGCTGTCCGGAAGTCGGCGCGGTGGCTCATTCCTGGGTTGTTCGCCAAAATGGGCGATCGCCAATTTTTTCTCGCACTGGCTTAACCTGTGCTTAGTTAATGGCGTAAGTCTTTGCACTGATGCCCGAGGAACGCGCCGCGTTGGTCACGGCTTCTATTTTTGCGGGCGATCGCTTCGCCTCTTGCCACATCAATCCCGGTTTCGGCAAATGCTAGGGTCGTGGCCAAAGCCAATCCCATCTCATTGCCTCAGCGATCGCGGTATCCGGGCAAGGTTGGAAAACCGATCGAATCGGGTAATTATTTTTGACGGACAAAACCTCTTGCATCCAAGCCATACTTGGCTTTATTATGTAAGTTTCCTCGTCTCTCATTCCTCGCCGACGAATTGCTGACATCTTTTGGGAAATTCGCCGGATTAACGTACCAATTCTCAATTCGGCTGCAGGAGACAGCATCTCTATCTGGGGATAGATGCTCAAAGATTGCATTCCGTGGGATGATGAGACATCGAATATCCGGCATCGCAGGATCCTGTATGCGCCGAGTCTCCCGAACCCGGGACAGGGATTTCCCCACTCTCGATGGGCTGTTTGATGGCAAGTTTGCGGCATGAGCAACTATCTGTAAACTTCACCGAACCGCAGCGATCGCCGCTTATGAAAGTTTGCCGGCTATAACGCTTTTGCTGTGAATGGCACTTCGGAGTGCCGTCCATCTGTCGCCTCGGAGACCCAGGCAGAATTTCTCCCGGATAATCTGTACTTGCCGAGAGCGTCAACCTATTTCCCTTAACGGGTTAACAACAAGTTTTACAAATTAACTGCAAGGTGAGAGAGTTTGGGCATCAACGGTTCGGGCAAATATTGGATATGAGTTTGGCTAACTGTGAAGTTTCTGCGTGACATCTAAGGAGAAACTCCGGAGGCTTGTTGTCCATTTGGAAAATCGCTCCACTGAGAAAAATTAGCAAAACGTAAACTTTTGTGACCTTTTCAATTATAACTGACCCGGGGCGTTTTTTGGCAATTTCTGGAAATTTTTGCCGGGAAAATTGCGAATGGCCAATTTCGGCTCGCCACTTGCCCTCTGGGGTTTTTCCGCCACAGCGATCTGTAAATTTCGGGGGAATAAGCCGGGAGTTTTTCATCGGGTGAAATAGACCACTGGCCGCCGGAAAATTCTTTGGCCAAAGCTCCGATTGGAGCAGGAAAAGCAGGGAAACCCGGAGCAATTTTCTAGGGCGATTGTTCCTTGCATACCACTGGATATTTCCCTTTTTTTTACCGTGGATTGCCCGGGCAGGAGGCCGATCGCCGTTTAGGGTTGACAGGGTTGTGCTGTTATGCTAAATTTAACGCACCAATCAAGCACGAGCCATTTTACCCAGGGAAAAATATGCGAATTAAATGTATTCCCGCTTTAGGCTGGCACTTCAGCAAACATGCCGATGCGGCGAAACTTTTGATACCGCAGGTCTCGGCGTTGCTGACTGGTTAGGGCAGAAAGTTCTTCTAAATTCTGTAACAACGCTTCTTTGAGGATTTCAGCGGCTTTCAAGGGATTGGAATGAGCGCCGCCGATGGGTTCGGGCAAGATTTGGTCGAGAATTCCGAGGTTTTTCAAATCCCCGGAGGTAATTTTCAACGCTTCGGCGGCTTGTGGCGCTTTGGCGGCATCTTTCCAGAGAATCGCCGCACAAGCTTCTGGAGTCGCCACGGTGTAAACCGCATGTTCGAACATTAACAGCCGATCGCCGACGCCAATGCCCAAGGCCCCGCCGGATCCACCTTCGCCAATCACCGTGGAGATAATCGGCACGTCTAATCGGAACATTTCGCGCAGGTTATAGGCGATCGCCTCTCCTTGGCCCTGATGTTCTGCTTCGATGCCGGCCCAAGCGCCTGGGGTATCGATGAAGGTAATAATCGGCATTCCAAACCGATTCGCATGTTCCATCAATCGCATGGCTTTGCGATAGCCCCCGGGAGACGCCATGCCAAAATTTCGCGCTACGTTGTCTTTGGTATCGCGCCCTTTTTGATGACCCAGAATCGTTACCGGAATGCCGTCAAGTCGGGCAATCCCCCCGACCAGGGCCGGATCGTCACACCCTCGCCTGTCGCCGTGCAATTCCATCCATTCATCGGCGATCGCCTGAATGTAATCGAGGGTACTCGGACGTCTCGGATGTCGCGCCAACTGCAACCGCTGATAGGGGGTCAAGGTGGAAAATATCTCTTGCCGCAGTTGGTTGGACCGCGCTTCTAACTGCCGGATTTGCTCCGACACATCCACGCCATTTTCTTCGGCTAGATCGCGAATTTGTTGAATCCGCCCTTCTAGCTCGGCTAATGGCTTTTCAAAGTCTAAAAGGAATGTTCTGCGTTCGGTTGGTGCCATAAACGATTGATGGAGGACGGGGCGTCAAGGGAGATAACTACAATTGGGCGATCGGCGTTTGGAGTGGATGGGGAATCATCCTCAGAAAGCCGATCGCCGTTCATCCCCTAAAAATTAACGGAAAACCGGGTGCTGCGCCGTGCAATTCAGATAATGGAGTCTGCAACACAGATTAAAACCCCAGAGGCGCGCTCTAAAAGCTCAACAGGGGTTTAAATCCATGCTTCACCGACCATTTGCCGATTTGCTCCATTTTCTCCACGGTGATTTGATTGCGTCCCCACGAGAAGTTCGTGTAGATTTTTTCAAATTCGAGCAGCATCGATTCGGCAAAGCAGGCAAATAGCTGACGGGCGGGAATATCCATGCTGACGATTTTCATAATCCGCCAGTCGATATCTAAGGAGTGTTCCACAATGCCGCCTTTGAGGACGAAGACTTCCGGATGCTGCAGTTGGGTGTCTAGGTTCTTCGGGTATCCGCCATCGATTAACAAGCAGGGATGTTTCAACTTGTTGGCTTCGAGTTGAATGCCTTTGGGCATACTGGCGACCCACACCACAATGTCAGCTTGGGGAAGGGCTTCTTCTAGGCTGATTATTTTGCCCCGCCCGAGTTCTGTTTGCAAGGCATTCAGGCGATCGCGATCGCGGGCAATCAGCAATAAGTCCGCTACATCCACGCGCCGATCGAGCCAGCGACATACGGCACTGCCAATGTCGCCTGTGGCTCCACAAACGGCTACGGTGGCTTTGGACAATTCGATGCCTAGCTGTGCGGCTCCCTGTTCCACCTGCTGACAAATAATGTAGGCGGTGTGGGTGTTGCCGGTGGTAAAGCGCTCGAATTCTAGCTTGATATTGCGGACTTTCTCAATTTGGTGCAGGTTAAAGTTTTCAAAAATAATCGAGGAAAAACCGCCAAGCGCTGTGATGTTGATGCCTTGCTTTTGGGCGTGCGCCATCGCGTTGAGCACTTTGCGGGTGGCGGCTTTGATTCGCCGATTGGCGAGCATCTCGGGTAAAAAGCAAGATTCCACGTAACGACCTTCAATGGTCTGTCCCGTTGCCACACTGGTAACAGTGATATTATCGACAATCTGCGGTGGCGCGGAACACCAGAAATCAAGCCCTTGGTCGGCGTATTCTGGATATCCGAGATCTCTAGCAACCGACTGGGCGTGCGCCAAACTGGTTAGGTGACCGATAAGACCAAACATTAAACGTTCTATGTAAGCCTTTGTTTTAGGCAAAAATGGGTTAACCGCAAGGGGGTGGATTTTAAGGTATCCTTGACAATCCTACTACACAACGGAGTGCCACAACACATGCACTCCAGGTGGGGCGATCGCAACAACCTCCATCTGTGGCGGCTATCTTCGCCCACCGAGTCCGCCTCGGACAGAGGCCCCCCTCTGAGGCTGCTCTGTCCGAGGCGTCTGCATTACTTCGGTGAAAGGATTCACTACAGTGCTATCAACCCGTGATGCCGTAAGCGGACATCCGCATGATTTCGCGGGTGGAGAACCCAATGTTGCTCAGGGCTTCGCCATAAGCAATCATAAAGTCTTCGATTAAGCTCTCTTTCTCCATCGCCAAGATGCGGGCGTCTGCTTCAACTTTGTTGAGCATTTTCCACACCAAGGGCAGGTTCTCCCGATTGGCTTGTTCTAATTCGGCTTTGGATTCTTCAAAGTGGGCTTTGAGCCACTCTTCGCCAAAGTTTAGATGGCTGTATTCGTCTTTGACCACTCCTTCGGTGATTTTGCGCGCGAACGGATCCGCTACGGGGATGTAAATGTTGTACGCCGCGATCGCAAAGCTTTCGATAATCAGCGCTTGAATCAACAAGCAGGTGACGATTTTCTCTTCGGCGGCGGCTTTTTGGAAGTTCTGGTGCAGGTCTGCAAAAAACTCCCGCGCAAATTCCATGTCTGGCGTGACTTCTAAGTTGCGACCACAAGCTTGGAACCCTTTCTTATGGCGCGCCTCCATTTTGGCTAACCGGGCTAACTCCTCTTTGGACTCTGGTAGCAGTTGACCCAGTTGAATGTAGTTGTCGTTGGCTTCTTGTTCGCCTTCGATTACAATCGCGTTGATGCGGCTGTAAGCGTCTTTATAGGTTTCGCTCTGGTAGTCGAGTTCAGGGGTGATGGCCTCGAGCTGCGGCATAAGTCTGTTGTCTCCTGAATAGATTGTTGCCGACGATCGTACAGTGACTGTTGACGTCTTAAGTTATTAGGATAAACTGGTTCACCCTACTTAAACAACATAATTGTTACTTTACTCTTCGTAATCAAACTTCAGCATTCTGATTATAAATCGTGAACGCTCGCAAATACTGCCTGGAGCTTGAATTTGCGTTTTGCCCCCTGGCTGGGGCAAATGCTGCCTCTCCTGTGCAAAATCTCCGCCCCCCAGACAAGAGGGACTACCCGGATCCAGCCTGCCAGGGCTAATTTAATGGCAAAGCGCGCCATTAAATTAGCCCGCTTCTGTGCTACCCCAACTCCCAATTGTCAGTTTTCCCTGACAATTGGGAAAGCGATCGCCCTCCCGTTGCCATCTTACCTATCGCAGACTGGAAATTGAGAATTGAGGATTAGGAATAAATAATTAACTATAGCCAATAAGCAATCATCAATAAACAATTGTAAATTAAATTTCAAGAATTGTAAATTAGAAATACACCGACTTTATACCAAGTTAGTATAAAATAGCTACAAATAACCGAAACCGATCGACTAATGCTTTGGGAGGGGATGAGGGGATTTAGTTGTTTCCCCCCGCGAGATAAACATTCTTCCTTTGTCCCCCCCCTTTCCAAGGGGGGTAAGGGGGGGATACGAGGTAAAAATCATTCCTT
>NZ_JAJENT010000614.1:0-262 GCF_035615515.1 Phormidium sp. CCY1219 | reverse complement strand
GCCCAAACGGTGGAAGAGCGACAACAGGAAGCGGAACGATTGTTGGAACTGGGGATTGAGCAGTATGGGCAAAGTCAGTTTCGTGAAGCATTACAATCGTGGGAACGGGCGCTGGAAATATATCGGGCGATCGGCGACAAAGCGGGGGAAGGCAGAACCCTCAACAACCTGGGAAATGTTTACCGGAATCTGGGAGAATACGCCGAAGCAGAGCAATACTTCCTGCAATCGTTAGAGATAGCACGAGAAATTGGGGACAAAC
>NZ_JAJENT010000613.1:0-11344 GCF_035615515.1 Phormidium sp. CCY1219 | reverse complement strand
ACTCTGAACGTAGCCCTCGTAGGGCTTAGGCTGGTCAGCTACCTAAAGTCAGGGGCTAGAAGCCCCGTCTCTTTAGAACGGGGTGCTGACAGGGCTACCTTCCATTCGAGAAATATATTATCGCAGTTTGCCCCTTGGCGGAAAAGGGAGCTAACTCCCGCAGGGTCTGCATGGGAATGCCCCAACTGTAACGAGTCATCTGGTCTCGCAAGGAGGCTTCCGGTTGGGACCCATCGGGATAAATATAAGGGTCGCCCCACAGGGGATAGGCGTGCATGCCGTGAATCCCCACCACTTCCCCCTGTTGGTTCAGCAATGGCCCGCCACTCATGCCTTTTTCGATTTCGTTCGTATATCCAATGCGATAGCCTCCCGCTAAGGCCCGGTCCAATACCCGCCACAGGGTTCCCTTGCGGAAGACAAACCCCTTCTCCCCCTCCCCGGAAAGACTGTCCCAGGGGAACCCGCCGGCAAACATCGGTTCTCCGGGGGTGAGATGGGTGCCTACTTGGGCAATGGCATAGTCTGCCCCGGGAGTGCGAAACTGCAACAGGGCCAGGTCGTTATCTTCCAGGGAAGGCCCGCGCCGCATCTGCGTGAGGGGATAGCGCCGCCCATCCGGCGTCTCTACCTGATAGGGCGGGGAAGCGAACCGCAATACGTGCTCGTTAGTCACCACGGTATATGTGGCCCCTTCCTGGCGAATCAAAATCCCGCTTCCCAGGGGTTCCTCGGCCAGGATTCGCACGGAAATCGACTGCGCCACCTGCTGCAAGTCCCTCGCCTGCGGGGTTGCCGCTGTGGGGGGCTGCTGGGGGCCGACGGTGGCGCGCTGCTGGGGGACTTCCAGGAGGACGCCCAGGGCGAAAACTCCCCCACAGGCTATCCCCAACCCCCAGCGCCAATTGATACCGGATTTGGCCCTATGCACCTGTTGCTACTCTCCTTCTGGGGTCAGGGTTGCCTCTTCTGCCGGCATCTGGTTCAGCCATTGGTCGATGTTATAGTAAATTTCCCCATTCACCGTGCGCGCCACTTGCTCCCCGTTTAATTCCAAGGTGCGCCCCGCCGCCAACCCCCGCATATCCAAGAGTCGCTGCGCCGCTTGATGGCGGTCCATCCCTGGAGATAGGGTAACGAGCAGGTTGTCTTCATTGCAGGCATTCCCCTGCTGGCGCACCGCACATAACACCGATTCGTTATTCACGATGCCGGTGCCTAAATACCGCATGCCGTTGTCGTAGTACCGCTCGAACCGTTTCGACACCTCGATACAGCGCCGCCGCGAGGGCCACTCCGGATTCGTATTGGAAACCCAGCTAATCATCGGCACGTTCCCGCGCGGCGTTCTGGCAAAGGTGCGGTATATGCCGCCGAGTTCGGCACAAAAATATTTGTCCGCTCCCGCCTCCGCCGGTTGCGCCACTGCTACCAGCGGCGCGATCGCCAGCGCCAACCCCATCCCGATTCGAGTCAATCTTCTATTTTTCATTGTCCGCTCCATCCCTGGCTGTACCAGGGTTTCATGGGTTTTAAGATATAAGCTGCCTAGCCTATCTCAATTATCTCGTTTTCCCCGGGTTTTGTCAAGCCCGCTGCCCCTCCAAGTGAGGAACCTTCAAACCCTCTATTCCTCACCTCCAACTCGTCCAACTCGTTCCCAGGCTCCTACCCATAACTGGTTCCCCCCAGGGGGGAACGACCCTCCAGAGCTACCGCCTCCCCCCCCAATCAATGCGATGCGATCGCATAACTTGTACCCTCGCTCATGTGAGCAATGCATAAATAGACAAAACCGGGATTTCTGATGCCACTCCAACCCGGTGGGGATTAAAATGGCGGGGGTTGCTAGAGGCATTAACCCAGAGAATTTAATCTCCGGGGTGTGTATTGCCTCACATAAAATAACCCGCGAACCGCACCCCTCCGCGCCCCCTGGGAAAAAATTGTAAAGAAAAATTTATGAACTTTTGTAAAATTTGCTATACCAGGGAGGAATCACCAAAACAGCCATAGGAGCATTTCCATGCTAGAGCTATATCAGTTTGAAGTTTCCCAATACAGCGAAAAAGTCCGGCTGATCCTGGACTACAAAGGGCTGGAGTACCGAAAAATCGAAGTCACCCCCGGCGTCGGACAACTCGAAGTCTATCAACTCTCCGGACAGCGACAGGTCCCGGTACTCAAAGATGGGTCTACCATCATCGCCGACTCCACCAACATCGCCAAATATCTCGACCAACAGTATCCGGACCGCCCAATTATCCCCACCGAAGGCAAACAGCGGGGACTGTGCCTGATGATGGAAGAATGGGCCGATGAATCCATCGGAACCAAAAGCCGCACTGTCTTATTTAGCGGAATCAGCAAAGACCAAAGCTTCCGCAGCGCCCTGTTACCCCCAGACACCCCGGATTTGGTGAAAAACCTGGTCGAAGCCGTCCCCCCGGATTTGCTCAAAACCCTCGGATTCGGTCTCGGCGCAACCCCAGAAGCCGTCACCTCGGCGGATGATTCTATCAAACAAGACCTAGAAGCCCTGTGCCTCATCCTAGAGGATAGCCCCTATTTAACCGGCGACGCGCCCACTTTGGCAGATTTTACTGTAGCGGGATTGTCCATCGTGCTGAAATTCCCCAATGGCCCGTATCTGGATATTCCGGAAAAACTTCGCGGTAAAGGAGTTCCCGGCATTGCGGACAATCCGCTTTACGAACCCTTTTTCCAGTGGCGCGATCGCCTCTACGCCGAATTCCGCAAACCCTTAGTCCCCGCCACCCCCATGCCCTCTGGCGACCAACGCCCCACCTCTATTGACATAGAATAAGGCTTTCCCACCCATATCCGCCGAATTGGATATGATTCTTTCCCAGGTTCCCGCCTGGGAATGCCTCCCCCGGGTGGGTATGCTTTCCCCCCGCCACTCAATCCACTCATTGCCCTTGATTGACAACTGACAACCAGCCACGTACACTCGAAACAGAATTTGCCCGCCGGCTGCTTCCATTCCTGCCAATTCCCCTTTGTCCCACCCGATATTTTTTGCCAAACCCACAGCAAACTCGAGATTTTTTCTACTCTATTGCGCTGAGGTCTATCGTTGCGCCGCAAAACCCAGTAGAATTTTCTATCAACGAGTCAACCGCAAAATTCCCTTGAACTTTTTTCATTCAATATTGCCGTATGAATCAGGATCAACCTTTAGGCTCAGTCATCCAAGGTTCTCTCAGCGACGGATTAGAAGTCAAACTGCATCCCGATGTTTTAGTTGAAGATATGCGTGTGGGAAAATTCCTCGTGGTGCGCGGGGTGCGATCGCATTTTTTCTGCTTGCTCACCGATGTTTGTCTCGGCACAACCAGCGATCGCATTCTCATCAATCCCCCCCACCAAGAAGACTTTTTCATGCAGGAAGTGCTCGCCGGAAGCAGCACCTACGGCAAAATCGAGCTCTCTCCCATGTTAATGCTCACCCCAGAAAACGAGCAAACCGGCTGGAGTCCCGAGTCTATCCTGAAAACCCAGAGTTCCAGACGCCAAAAGAACACCTCCTTAGCCTCCTATGAAGGCTACACCCGCGCCCCAATGGAGTTAACCCCGGTTAAAACCATTCCCAGTCATTTTTCCCAGGTTTACGACGCCACAGAACGGGATTTTCGCTTAGTCTTTGGTTGGGAAGATGACCCGCATCGCCGGAATTTCGCGATCGGTCAACCCCTAGACATGGAAGTGCCGGTTTGTATCGACCTCGATCGCTTTGTAGAACGCAGTAACGGCGTATTCGGTAAATCCGGAACCGGCAAATCCTTCCTCACCCGTCTGCTCCTTTCTGGTATTATCCGCAAACAAGCAGCGGTGAATTTAATCTTTGACATGCACTCGGAATATGGCTGGGAAGCCGCCACCGAAGGAAAACAATTCCGCACCGTAAAAGGCTTGCGCCAGCTTTTTCCCGGACAAGTGGATATTTACACTTTAGATCCAGACTCCACCCGGCGACGCGGAGTGCGCGACGCGCAAGAATTGTATATCGGTTACGACCAAATTGATGTAGAAGATATTGGCTTAGTCGCGCGGGAATTAAATCTCTCAGAAGCTAGTATCGAAAATGCAATTATCCTTCGCAACGAATTTGGCAACAGTTGGATTACCCAATTGTTAGCCATGACTAATGAAGATATCCAGAATTTTTGCGATGAAAAGCGGGGAAATAAATCTTCCTTGATGGCCCTGCAGCGCAAACTCGGTCGCCTGGACGAACTCAAATACATCCGCAATACTTGTCCGAAAAACTATGTGAAGCAAATTCTCGATACCCTGGATGCGGGCAAACATGTGGTCATCGAATTTGGTTCCCAGTCAAACATGCTTTCTTATATGTTGGCCACTAATGTCATTAGCCGCCGAATTCATAGAGCTTATGTGGAACAGTCGGAAATATTTTTGCAGACGAAAAATCCCAGCGATCGCCCCCGTCAATTAGTGATTACCATCGAAGAAGCCCACCGCTTTCTCGATACCGCCACGGTCCGTCAAACCATTTTCGGCACCATCGCCCGGGAAATGCGAAAATACTTCGTCACCTTATTAATTGTAGACCAGCGCCCCTCGGGTATCGATAATGAAGTCATGTCCCAAGTGGGAACCCGCATCACCGCTTTGCTCAACGATGAAAAGGACATCGAAGCTATTTTTACCGGGGTTTCTGGCGGTCAAAATCTCAAATCCGTCCTCGCCAAACTCGATTCCAAACAACAGGCGCTTATCCTCGGTCACGCGATTCCCATGCCGGTGGTGGTTCGCACCCGCGCTTATGACGAAAAATTCTATCAGGAAATTGGCTTTATGGATTGGGAAGGAATGCACAAAGATAGGGTATTGAGAGCGGCTGAATCGGCAAAAAATGATTTGGGATTCTGAGGGACAATTCCGAGGATAAATCGCAGGAATTAATGGGTTTAAATAGCACGGATTTCGATTCAACCTGCGATTTCAATCCCCCGCTTCAATAGGCCATTTTGTGGCAAAAACCAGGGTAATTTTTCCTCCGAAAATCGCGGCTTTTGGGTGGAGGAAACGGGCCGCCCCTACCTCACTATTAAGTTTTATGACGTTACTTAAGCAAGGGGAAAGTTACTCACTCAGCGGGAAATGGCATTTTGCCAAACGGGTAGAAACCCACTTGAATTGCGACGACGAAACGGTTACAATAGAAGTCATTCGTTTGCTCTTCATCCATCCGACGCGGGGTTGGCCATGCGACCACTGCCTGTATAACCGACGAAGAACGAAGCGATCGCCGGTAGTGCAGACCGGGGGAAATTCACCCTCCCTCGGGAACCGGGGTGGATTCCCCGTCGGAATGTAAACAATTGTAAAGAACTTCGGTAATGACCGAAGACGGCTCTGGATCCAAACAAAGAGATAAATCGCCGTTTTGGAAACATAACAGCCAAGGCATTTTAAATTCTACAGATTAGGGGGAAAAAGAGGGTGCTTAATCAATCGCTCTATTCAAACAAGCATACAGTTGCACAGGCGCAATCCGAACAAAAATCCCAGGGAAAATTTCGCCTCCTAAAAGGGGCGATCGGCGCAGGGGTTGGTATGGGATTGGCGATCGCCCAGACGGCGATCGGCGCGATCGCCTTTGAAAACGCAGCGCAGTCCATGCCCGCGCGGAACAACCCCGCCACCACCATCCCCCCCAGGGAGGAACCCACTGAGGGAGAAACCGCCATTCCGGAGGCCCCGGAATCCGACGCGACGGAAGAAACCGCCGTCCCACCCGAGTCCACCCCAGTTTCCGATGGAGTTTACCTGTACGGGCAATCTCGAGAACCGGAACAACTCGGGCAGGCATATATGGTATTCGAGCTGCGATCGGACCGACTTCTGGGAGCATTTTACATGCCACTTTCCTCATTTGACTGTTTTTACGGCAATGTGGAGGAACAGAAATTAGCGCTCACCGTAGTCAATAGCTACGATCGCACCCACCATCTTTACGCCATCCGCATCCAGGACTATCCAATCGCCGCATCTGGGGAAAATCCCACCCCCGACATGCCCAGATTGGAAGGATTCCATCCAATCCCCACCGTCAGCGACAACGATCGGCGGATTTTGGGGGTATGCAAGGAGAACTATCAAGACCAAATCTGGCCCGAGTAGGAAAGGTTGCAGGGGGTGGACAGCGATCGCCCCTATGTCCTCCCCCTGCGCCGCCATTAAAACTCGATTCCCGGTTGTGCCTTCACCCCTTGCTCGCGAAACGGATGCTTCACCAGGGTCATTTCCGTGACTAGATCCGCCCGCGCGATCGCGGCGGCGGGTGCGCCTCTACCAGTGAGAATCACGTGGGTATCGCCGGGTTTTTCCTCTAAACCGGCAAGCACCCGATCCACCGACAGATAACCCAGTTTCATCGCTACATTAATTTCATCGAGCAACACCAGTTTGTAGTCTGGGTTGCGGATAAACTGCAAAGCTTTTTCCCAAGCCGCGAGGGCCATTTGAGTATCGCGATCGCGGTCTTGAGTTTCCCAGGTAAAGCCTTCTCCCATCGCGTGGAACTCCAAGCGATCGCTAAACCGGCTGAAAATTTCTTTTTCCGCCGGTTCCCACGCGCCTTTAATAAATTGGACGATCGCCACCTGATAGCCATGACCGAGCGATCGCAGCACCATACCCAACGCCGCAGTGGTTTTTCCCTTCCCATTGCCGGTGTGGATAATCACCAGTCCTTTTTCGCGGTTTGCTGAAGCTAAACGCTGCGCTTGCACTTCCTTGCGGCGTTGCATCTTGCTTTTGTACTGCGCCGAGTTCAGGGAGGACTCGGATTTCTCGCCAGAGTCATCCACTGCTAAATCTTTTTGCCCTAAATCTGGATTTTGTTGCATAGCTCGTTCCTGGAACACCCTCTTTAGCTTACATCTGCCAGAACCATTCGCGATCGTGGCAAAACCAGCCCTCGAAACTTCCCCACAATCGGGCCATCCCCCCGCCCCCACTGACTTCCAGTCCCTTCAGGGTTAAGGTAAGTTTGGCTATAGATTAAGGATAGGTTAAATTAAAAATAAAGCCCCTTACACAATATCAGAGACTTTTGTCTTACTCTAAAAAAAACCCCGAGGGGCAAAATGGGAAGGGACGCCGGTTGCGCCCCCCCAGTGGCCCAGGTCATCGTTAACAAGCTTCTTAAGCTGGAGGAAACCATGTCAGAAAAATCTGATTTTCTATATCCTCGGAGTCGCTATTATGGCAAGTTCACGCCAGAAAATTTAGCCTTTGATGCAAATTTGCAAGAATTCACCCAAAAAGTCAATTTCATTTGTGGGTTAGAAACCGGGGGAAAAATTTCACCGGAAGAAGCCTACCAAGAAATTAAAAGCCTGTGGAAAGACTTGAAAAAAACTAAAAAGCAGTTAAGAATTGGAGAAATACCCAATGAAACCGAATAAAAAAACCACAGTGGGAAAGACAGAAACCCACCCAACAATGAGTTAAGTTTCTAGTTTGGGTCTCGCGAATTGTCGGGGACAACTTTCTACTATAAAAGCGGTAAACTGGCTGCATAGGTGTGAATGGGAAGTAAATCACTATGTTGCCAGTCAAACAAGCCGAAGCGATTGTTTTAGATTTAGTTCAACCCCTGGATGCCCAACGGGATAGGGAAAGTCTCGATCTGTTCTCTGCCTCGGGGCGCATTTTAGCCGCACCGATGGCGGGGGATTTAGACTTTCCCCATTGGGATAACTCAGCAATGGATGGCTATGCCCTGCGCTATGAAGATGTAGCACACAGTAGCGCCTCGCCCACCGTAGAACTGAAAGTCGTAGAAGAGATTCCCGCCGGGAAACCGCCCCAGGTAGAGATTCAAGGGGGCCAAGCGGCGCGAATATTCACCGGGGGGATGATGCCCCGGGGTGCAGATACGGTCATCATGCAGGAGAACACCCGCCGCCGAGGCGATCGCGTAGAGATTTTAGCCCCCCCATCCGAACCCGGGGAATTCGTGCGTCGCAAAGGCGCATTTTATCAAGCGCAAACCGAACTCTTACCCGCCGGAAGTCTTCTAGGGCCGCCGGATATCGCCGTTTTAGCTACCGCGCAGTGTACCCAAATCTCGGCATATCGACGTCCGAGGGTGGCGATTTTATCCACAGGAAACGAGTTAGTGCCACCAGGTCAACCCTTGCAACCCGGACAATTGGTAGACTCGAATCAATATGCCCTCGCCGCCGCCGTGGAAGCCTTAGGCGGGGTGCCGATCGCAATGGGGATTATTCCCGATCGCCCCGACGCCCTGGAAAACGCGATCGCCTCAGCTATGACTAAAGCGGATTTGGTCCTCTCCACCGGTGGCGTTTCTGTGGGGGATTACGATTATGTGGAAGAAATTTTAGAAAAATTAGGCGGTAAAATTCACATAAAACAAGTGGCCATCAAACCGGGAAAACCGCTGACCGTTGCTCGCTTTCACCGCGACCCCTTGTCGGTGGTTTACTTTGGCTTACCCGGAAACCCGGTGTCTGCCTTAGTCACCTTTTGGCGGTTCGTGCAACCGGCAATGAAAAAGCTAGCCGGCAAGGCATCCGGGTGGGAACCGATATTCCTGGAGGCGCGATCGCGACAAGATTTGCGCGCGGGGGGACAGCGAGAAACCTATTTGTGGGGTCAGCTACAGCAGGGGTCTAGCGGTTACGAATTTACCCTCGCCGGCGGGAGTCACAGTTCGGGCAATTTAATCAACCTATCCCAAACCACCGGGTTAGCCGTGGTGCCAGTGGGACAACAATTTATCGCCACCGGTGAAACCCTTCAAGTATTACCAATTGGTTCCCCGATTGTCGCCTAAATCGGCAACAATTGATGGTTTTCGGTTCCCAAATCGGTTCAGAAACGCCCAAGAATAGAGGTTAAAAAGATTATGGAGAGAGGTCAACGCCGCATCGGCATGGAGCAAGAATTCTTCCTCGTCGATGAAACGGGAGTTCCCTCAAATCGCGCCGATGAATTTTTGCAAGCTTGTCATCAACGGGGAGAAAAAGAAGGCGTGCATCCCCGCTATTTTGTCGGTGAGTGGGTGAAGGGGATGATTGAGGTGAATACCCCCCCAGCTCATACCCCCACCGAACTCGCCAGATCCTATCTGAAACATCTAAAACTGGCGATCGCCGTGGGCAAAACAATGGGTCTGCGACTCTATCCCCTCGCCAGTTATCCGTTGCACCTGATACCGGCGATTCGGGATAAGCTCAATTACCACCTACAGGTTCGCACCGTGGGCTACGAACGGTTTTTGAATGCGGGAAAATGTACGGGAACCCACCTGCATTTAGAAGTGGCACCCAATACCATCGATCCGCGCGTTGGGGTGTCCTATGAGTCCACAGCAGCGGCGCGCGCAGAATTGGTGAATATTTATAATTTGGCCACCGCCCTCGATTCGGCAGCGATCGCCCTGAGTCGGTCTTGTCCCTATTATGAAGGCAAAGCCTTCGGCTTAGCCTATCACATCGTTCGCTATCGCGGCAGCGACAAGTTTGGCTGGGAAGGAGTTTATACTCATTTGCCCTCCGTGGGCGGCTTGATGCCTTATGCCGATTCGGTGGAACGGTTGGTGGAGTTGCACTTCCAGCGGTATTATGCCTGGATGCGGGCAATGGATGAAGCGCGGATCGATCGCGACCTGTTTGGCAAGTCGGGCGGGAGTTTGCTCAAAGCCGGCTGGAATCCCGTGCGGTTGAATAATTTGGGCACAGTGGAAATGCGCGCTATCGATAGTAATTATCCGCAAGCGATTTTGGCGACGATCGCCCTGATTTATCATGTGGCGTCCCGAGTGCAGCGCGATCGGATCGCCGTGCAACCGAAACCGGGAGTGTGCAAGTTTGAATTGAACGGCGATCGCCTCTCGGTGCCGCCGTTCGAATACATGAATGGAGAATTGCTTTATGCGGCGGTGACCGAAGGGGTCAACAGTGCTATGGTAAAAGCCTATTTGGATTCGATTCTCGAATTTGCGGCGGACTCTCGCGACCCGCAAGCTAATGAACTCGAAGCCCTGTTGCTGTTTGATTTGGGACAGGATCGAACCACGGAAGCGGAAATCTTAGCCGAATTTCCCCCCGTCAGCGATCGCCTCTCGCGCGAAGAGGGTTTGCGTCTGGTGCGCTTTGCCTGCGATCGTCTAGAGGAACAGGTGGATTCCCTTTCCCAACAAGCTCCCCTACAATCTTTGCCCGAGGTTCCCCTCTCCGACAGCACCCCGGCCTAAAACATCTAATTTGCTTACCTCACCTTTTGATTATTTAACTCGTTCCCCCTGGGGGGAACGCACTTACTGAGACTCCGCAGAGATGCGATTAAAAGAATCGAGCCGCATCGGGTCTATTCATTCTGTTGAAATTTTATGCAATTTAAAAGTGCGAAGGGAGAGGGAAGCCCAGGCCATTTCTCTACTCTTCGCATTCATACATCCGGCGGCGAATCTCACGGGTCGATCGCTTTTTCAGGGAGGGAATGGACAGGGGTTGCGCGCCGACGCCTAAGGATTGAGGGGGTTGGACTCCTTGCATGCCATCGAGGAGAGCATCGCGCACCGCCCCATCGGTTTCGCGCGCGAGCATGACGCGAAAATACTCGGCAATTTCTCGACGGGTGGAGCGATCGCTTCCTTTCATCAAGCGGGTCATCTGGCGCACCGCAATCAGACGTTTCAGGGGGTCGGCATCGCCGAGATGAAAGGATAAATCGTTTAACGTGGCTTCATTTTGGTGGGTTTTGGAATTCATCAGTTGCCACACCACCAGGATTAAGGTAGCCATTGTGGCTACACCTTGGAGAATCGCACCGGTTGCCAGCCAAGGATTTTCTGCCGCCAGCCAAATGGAAACCGCCATATAGGTGCTAAAGGTGGTTAATCCGCCAGTGCAGACCGCGATCGCCATGTGACGATTGGCTCCGTGCAACCATCGCCGCAGTTGGGACCCCACTGCCTGCCAGTCCCAGTCCTGCATTAAATATACTAACAGCATCACCACCACGCCCGCACTGGTGGCAATCAGCAGTTTCCAATTCCAGATCAGCAAAGCGATCGCCACGGTCAGCGCCAACAGCCAACCGCTGCTTCCCCGGTATTTCTGCCGAGAAAGCTGCTTTAAAACTTTCATATCCGCTCCAATTGAGTTTAAATTTCGGATTAAATTAACCAGTTGCTGCTTATTTGATGACGCCTTTGCCACGTTTTTTTACCTAGTTACTGTCATCAGAAATTAGGGTTGGTAAGGGGGAGAACGGAAACCCTCGTCATTTATGCGTAGGGAGGAGTTCTCCCCCC
>NZ_JAJENT010000612.1:0-971 GCF_035615515.1 Phormidium sp. CCY1219 | reverse complement strand
AAGAGCTTTGATACTCTCGTTGGAACACCGGGTTGTTTCCCCATTCTTGTACTCCAGTATTTGAGATTGCCGTCATACGGGCTGGCTTCGCTTTTGACTTTGACGTGTCTGACAATTTGAGTCTCAGCGTGGTGTCGCAATTTGATTGGGTTTGATTCCGTTCGTGTTGCAAATACCCAATGCCGATTCCCTATTGTTTGCCAGTATTTCTTGGCTACCCATTTTTTACTTTTGTTGGGGTGTCTTCGGTATCCCCTTCTGGTTAGCTTCCAATATAACGAGCTATCCATTTGAGAGAAAACTTCCTTAGACACTACTGTTGAGTAGTAGTTGCTCCACCCTCTGATGACCGGGTTGAGGTATTTTATTAACCCCTCTTGCGGTATTGCAATATGGGAGTCTACTATCCCTTTCAGTTTTTTGTAGTGGGTTTTAATAGCTTGTTTGCTGGGTTTGATGATAGTTTTGAAACCTAACGGATTGCCATGCGTATCCTTTCCGGTCTTATATTTTCCGATTTGATATTGCCGGATGTTAAACCCCAGGAAGTCAAACCCAGGGCTGTCACCCTCTAATGTGTGGGTGATGTGAGTTTTGGTATCCTTCAGTTCCAATCCTATTCCTTTCAACCATTCCTGGATGTGGTCATGACATTTTAGAATTACATCCTTGTTTTCATGCAGGATAACGAAGTCGTCAGCATAACGAACTAGCGAGATTGCATTACGTTTATTTGTACGGCTTCTTTTTCCTGGTAGCTTAGCAGCTAGGGATTTGATGCTTTCTTCCATGCCGTGAAGGGCAATATTCGCCAGTAGAGGGCTGATTACCCCTCCTTGCGGTGTGCCTTCTTCCGTTGCGAATAGCTGTCCGGTATCGATTACGCCAGCTTTAAGCCATGCCTTGACTTGTCGTCGGATTGCCGGGAAGGCATCAAGTTTATTGAGAAGTTTTTCATGGTCAATTCGGTC
>NZ_JAJENT010000611.1:0-2797 GCF_035615515.1 Phormidium sp. CCY1219 | reverse complement strand
GGGGGCGAATTCCTCCCCATACATAAATGACAGGGGTTTCCATTCGCCCCCCTTACCAACCCCTAATTTTCGATGAATTTTCTCAAAATTGGAGATATTATTCTGAATACGAACTACATTGCTGCGGTGGAATTGAATGCAGACGTAGGCAATGAGGACAGCTATGTGGTCGTGGTCATGGGAGCTGTGGAAGGTACCTTTAAAGGCGATACGGGCAATTTAGAGTTAAAAGAGTTTCGCTTTAGTGGAAAAGCCGCTGAAAAAATTCGCCATTATTTTAGCGATCCCACCCTGGTGAACCATTTGCTTTAATCCCCTCGGGATCCGCCCCCATCTCCTGGTTAAAGGGGGTGTCCCTGGGGCGGCGATCGCTTCACCTGCCTCGCCACGACCCACATCGCGTGGGACTGCCAAAAATTTATTTAAGTGAGTATTACTTAAGTGATTGAATTTAAGTGAGTCTTAAAAAATGAGATGTAGGAATTTCCGCGTTTGGCCGTGAAAAAACTGCCGTTGTCCCTCAACCCCCATTCCGCGTGCAGACGGTCAACATCTGCGGTTTTCAGGGGTGAAAACAGCGCCTACAACCAACGATTTGAATCATTTAAAAAAATAACCGGGTTTTAAATTTAGTTTGGAATCAGCTTGGGGTTCTATGGTGTAAGTTAATCCTCGATGAGCTGGAGCCATCCTCGGCGGACGTTGTACAGCAGGCGATCGATAATCGCTTGCTCGTCTTCGCTGAGACACTCTTTTAACAAAGCCGCTCGAATTTGCTGTCGGTCGGCCATTGTCACGACATTAGAGAACATCACTTGACCGTAAAGTTCTTCAAGGGGGACTTGGGGCATGGATGCGGTAAGTTCCATCTGCTTTTGAAAATGATGAATAGGCATAGAAGGACGATATTCCTTATATTAGCGATGTTGTTCTAACAGGATGTGATGAAAATTGCTATTCATCTGTGATATTAATCCTCAAGTCACGTGATCTCGATGTTCTGCTTTTGTGACTTCGATCGCAGCCGAAAAAAAGGCGCAGAGTCGATCGCCTCTAATCCTGCCCTGGAAACGGTTTGGTCTGATGGGTGGTCGGCCAAGCCCCGGACACAATTGCGAAGCGCCGAGGGTTGCCTCGAGGGGGGCGATCGCGTCGCTAAAGGTTCAGCGCTTTGCAAGCCTACCTGAAATTTGCGCCCCCGACTGGTTCGTTCGCCGAGAGAGTTTTTCTGTGACAAACAGCATTCACCAGGGTTTTGCAAAGCAACGCCAAAGATGGAGGAGAAGGAGGAAGAGGCAAACAATATTTGACAGGATTTCAACTGAGCGATCGCCCTTCCACCGACAATTTTACCCGGGAGATAGCTGCAAACTGCCGGAGTCGGGAAAGCCAAGTTGGTTGCGATCGCCAAAGCGCCAATGTTGGCGATATTGACGCAAGAAATTCTGACCCACAATTCCATCGACCCCCAGCATCTCTAATACCCCCGGTGACAAAATCACCGCCTCCAAATTTTGCTGTTGATGCTGCTGCAAGCTGACGCGATCTAAGCGCGTTTTGGTGGCCAATTCGGTGCCGCAAAATCCGCGCACTTCCACTGCTTCTGCCCGGTTTTCGCCATCGAGTCCGAGTTGCGTGGCTAAATTTTGGGTGATGACCATTAACTCAGCGCCGGTATCGAGCAAAAATGTAAACGGACCGCGATCGTTGATGCGAACGTGGGTCGTCATTACTCCGAGTCTGCCTTGCAGGGGAATGGCATCGCGGGGGGGTTTGGAGGGGGGTAGCAGTTGGAGTTGTAAGGTTTGCGGATTGACGATCGCATCGAACCCGCTGATAAAATCTAGGCCGATTACCCCAGACATATCGCCGGGAATGGCAGTTTTGGGCAATCCCATGCCGGTGATGCCTTCCACCGTGGCGGATTCGATCGCGATTGTGGGTAAGGTATGCAGGGTAGCATTCACCTCAGAACAGTCTTCCCCCACTACCATGTAAGCGAGCAACTCATTGGGGATCGCGGTTCCCTCTAGTCCTAACTCTTGGACGATTTCGCGATCGATCATCGAGTTAGAAGCGCCGGTATCGAACAGGAAGGATTCCGACTGTCCGGCGATGGTCACCGGAACGCTCAATAAGAGTTGGTTTTCGACGGGTTGCAGTTGCACCGTGGCTTGCCCTTCGCGAACCGGTTGGGGCAAGCTCACACCAGTGAGCTTCACTAATGCGAGCATCCGCTCGTTAGCATCGGGTCGAATGCTGCCATCGGGGGCGAGCAAAACCACTTGGAAGAGACATTGCACGGAAGCGGCTTGCAGTGCCTCTTGTGATGCCTGTTGTGGGGGGGTTTCAAGGGTGACAGCCACACACTGCACGATTTTTTTCAGCATTTCTTCTCCCAAGGAATCGGGGGCTGAGGGGACATTTTGCCCGATCGCCCTGGATGAGCTGGGGGAATTTTCGCTGTTTTTGGCTTCACTTAAGTTATAAACGAGCCGGGGTGTTTCCGTCCCGACGGCGATCCCCTCTGGATTTTGTCGCCAATTGTGAGAAGCTAGCAGGGGGTGGGTGAAGGGAATTGCGCCACACACAGATGCGGCGGTGAGGGAAAGGGCGATTTTCCAAAAGCGTTTCATAGGTCGAATTTTAACGCGGCTTTCACGCGATGGTTGGATGGATGTAGTGCAATGTTAGAATACTTTTGAGCGGTTTGACTGGGAAGGTCAGGAACCCCATCCCTAAAGGGAGGGGCTTGGTAAGACTTTATTTTCCCAAGCTCACCTGACCAGAAGACCAG
>NZ_JAJENT010000610.1:0-260 GCF_035615515.1 Phormidium sp. CCY1219 | reverse complement strand
ATCAAATTGCGATACCACTCCGAGACTCCAATTGTCAGACACGTTAAAGTCAAAGGCGAGGCCAGCCCATATGACGGTAATCTCAAATACTGGAGTACAAGAATGGGAAAACAACCCGGTGTTCCAACGAGAGTATCGAAGCTCTTGAAGAAACAGAAAGGGAAGTGTACCCACTGCGGACACTATTTTAAGGAAGAAGACATTATGGAAATAGACCACATCGTCCCAGAAACCCTAGGTGGAAAGGATGAATACAAAAA
>NZ_JAJENT010000609.1:0-2634 GCF_035615515.1 Phormidium sp. CCY1219 | reverse complement strand
CCATTTCCCCTGGCTCTCATCCCGACGCTCACCAAGCACGGGTAGAGCGCGGGGCTTCCCGCCGAGAAGCTAAAAGTGGCTTCCTTTGCAGGAAGCCCCAATTAGAGAACCATTGTATTTCAGGTATTTTTCCGGGAACTTGCGCGCAGACTAAGTTTTGCGATCGCAACTCCGACTCCTTCGGGAAAAAGGGTACAGTTTAACCCGGCACACCGGCATCATTGCTCGGAAAGGGCGCATTGCTCGAACTCGGCTCATTTACACTCAAGCGAGCATCACCCCTGGTGTCATCCACATCCACAGAATACTGCTGCACCAAACTCAACCCTTGCTTGAGCGCCTCCAAACGGTCCATCATCAAGTGATGCGGCGGGAGCATTTCTAAAATACCCAACCGTTGCAGACGGCGCTTAATTTTACCCGTAGCTCCCACAATAATCACCTGACGACCTTTTTCAACCGCTTCGCGCAGAGCATTTTCGATCGCCAGAGAAGAAGTCACGCCCAACAGGGGAACATCGCTGAGATCCAACACCAGAACTTGATATTGCTCGATCGCCATATGTTCGCGCGAGATTGCCTTGGAAACCCCAAAAATCATCGGACCGCTCAAGTGGAACAGCAACACGCGACCATCCGCTTGTTGCAGATAGTATTTTTCTTCCTCGGTTAAGACAATTTCATCATCAGCATCAGTAATTGCCTTCACATCCTTGGCGCGCAAATCGCTCAAGTTTTGAATCGTCAGCAGATTGGCAACGAACACACCAATCCCCACTGCGGCAATCAAGTCCACGAATACGGTGAGTGCGATCACCCCGTACATAATCGCCGCGCCCTTCCAGGACACATTATGAGCGCGTTTCAAAAAGCTCCAGTCAATAATATCGATACCCACTTTCAGCGCGATCCCGGCCAATACCGCCATCGGAATCGGTTCGGTGAGTTGAGCCGCCCACAAGACGACCACCAGCAAAATCGAAGAGCGAGTCAGACCGGAAAGTGCCGTGCGACCCCCAGTTTGGATATTCACCACCGTGCCCATCGTGGCACCCGCGCCGGGAAGACCGCCACACAAACCCGACATTAAATTACCAATCCCTTGACCGATGAGTTCTTTATTTGAATCATGCTCCGTGCGGGTCAAGCTATCGGCAATCACGGAAGTCAGGAGGGAGTCAATGCAGCCCAGCATCGCGAGGACGACTGCATCCACCACCATCGTTTGCAATTGCGGGAAGGTAAATGCCGGCATTTGCAACGTAGGCAGACCGGCTTGGATGACGCCAATCCGGCGGATATCCATATCGGAGAAGAACATCAGGGAAATGACCGTGCCTGCAACTAAGGCAACTAATTGAGGCGGCACAATTCGTTTTAATTTACCTGGCATCAAGAAAATAATGGCCAAGGTCAGCGCCCCCAAAATGGTTTCGGGGAGATTGAGGGTGCTCAAAAACTCCGGCACCTTGCTCAAGGTTGCGAGTACCCCGCCCCCCGGGTTTTCATGTCCGAGAAACGGGCCGATTTGAAGAATAATCATAATCAGGCCAATTCCAGACATGAAGCCCGAAATCACGGTATAGGGCATCAGGGTGATGTATTTTCCCAGACGCAACGCCCCAAACATTATTTGAAAGACCCCGCCCAGCATGACCACGGTAAAGGCCATTGCCATGCCATTTTCGGGATTGTTGACCATCAAGTTGGTGACCACGGCTGCCATCACCACGGTCATCGGGCCGGTCGGTTCGGAAATCAGAGTTGGCGTGCCACCAAACAGCGAGGCAAAAAAGCCCACGCAAACCGCACCGTAAAGACCCGCTTGCGCTCCCGCACCAGAGGAAACCCCGAATGCTAAAGCCATTGGCAGGGAGATAATCGCGGCGGTGACGCCGCCGAATATATCGCCGCGCAAGTTATTGAAATGAATTCGATTTAAGACTCCCATAAGAATTCCATGAATTCCATAATTAAGTCCCACCAGAGTGGGTTATGGGGTTCATAATAAAATGAAATGAAAATTTTGAAAACACTTGTCATAATTTTATTAAATATTTCTTATAGTAAGAATTGCTTAGACGCCGATTTGGGATCGAACGGAAAGGGATAAGGGTTGAGGAAATTCCCAGGGATCGCCGTTTTCTCAACTCCAAGAACCCCGGCGGGGCAAGGAATGCAACTGCTTTACAAAAAAATGCCCCCTCAGCTTGGCTTGGCTGAGGGGTTAATAAATGATTATTTATGGTAGGTATCAAAAAACAATAAGGAGACGGGGTTGAGGGCTTTCACCCAATTAAAATCGAGATTTTTTCTGTGGAGATTTGCCAGAAAACCGAGGCGTAAGGCATCGGGTGGGTAGGGCAAAGAACAGCGGAGTTAATCTTTTCGATAAACCCAGTATTATTACTCAGCTTTGGTGGGCTTTCCGCCCAGGCTACAACTGGAGTGTGCTTTTGCCTAAGACTTTGCGGGGCGGAAAGCCCACCCTACGACTACTACGACTACGAGTAGGGTGGGTAATTCATCGGATACCCGGTTATAAATAAGCAACAAGGGTGCGATTCGTTCCCGCAAAAGTGGAAGGTCAAAAGCCCGAAACGTAAGCGGGGCAAGGAACACAGTCCCTAAAGG
>NZ_JAJENT010000608.1:0-335 GCF_035615515.1 Phormidium sp. CCY1219 | reverse complement strand
CCCTCCTTGCGGTGTACCCTCTTCCGTTGTGAATAGCTGTCCGGTGTCAATTACCCCTGCCTTTAGCCATGCCTTGATTTGTCGTCGGATTGCCGGGAAGGCATCAAGTTTATTGAGAAGTTTTTCATGGTCAATTTGGTCGAAGCATTTTGCAATGTCTGCATCCAGTACCCATTTTGGTTTGTACCGTATGGCCAGGAATATTGCTCCGATTGCATCGTGACATGACCGTCCTGGTCTGAACCCATAGGAGTTGGATTCAAACCTGGCTTCCCATTGTGGCTCGATTGCCGCCTTGACTAACCCTTGGAGTGCGCGGTCGTACATCGTGGGTA
>NZ_JAJENT010000607.1:0-8775 GCF_035615515.1 Phormidium sp. CCY1219 | reverse complement strand
GGGAAAGCGTCCATTGATAAGCTCAGAAAGTATTACCATCATGGAGCCAATGGAAACTGGACGTTTCAAGCGCAAGAAGGGTTGAGACTATTCAAACATGATGAAACGCCTATCAAGCGACACATCAAAGTCAAAGATGATAAGTCTCCATTTGATGGAGATTGGGCTTACTGGAGTAAGAGAGGAATCAACAAGGTTGGAATTCCAGCCAAGTTAGCCAAACTGTTGAAGAAGCAAAAGGGCAAGTGTAATGAATGTGGCCTGTTCTTCACGGACAGTGACCTATTGCGATACAACTTGGGCTTACGCCTGGAACTATACAATGCGATCGCCAACCCAATGAATCCTTGTCATGCTCCCGCAAGAAAAGCCAAGGCGCGATTTCAATCAAGCGCTGTTTATAGGGGTTCTCATAGTGGTGCGGTAAAGAATTTCTCACCGATTCGGTGCATTGGCGGTTGGGACAGAAGAGAGTTGCCTACCACATTAATTTGAAATCCGCTATATACGCTTCCCAGATGATATGCCGGGGGGACAATTGCCAATCCAAAAAAATTAGCCCGCGTAGGCGGGCTTTGTGCGGACTAACGCCCCACCCTGACCCAGGGGCTTTTTAAGCCTATTCGATTACCACCCGATTGGAGGCGGGAGATTGGCTCTGGGGTTGGGTTTGGGAGGCGACGGCTTCGGCTTTGGCTTCGGCGACCATATCTTGCCAAACTTCGCCGGCTTCAGCGGCGGCGACTTTGCCTTTTTCATAGAGACAAATGCCGTTTTTAATCGTCGCTTTGGCGATCGGTTTGGCGGCTTTGGCGATCGCGGGAACCACTATCGGGGCGATCGCTAATGCGCCTACAGCTAAGGCGAGGTTGCGGTTTCGCTGTCCTCCTTCCATCAACTCCCCGAGATGTTCGCGCATGTGGTTGGCGGTCAAATTGCTAGCCATAATAGTATCCTCTTTAACGATAACACTGCATAAAAGTTTAGCGGGTTAAGCGGCGGGTGTGGGCGGGTCCACGTGCATCAGGGGACGCAATCCATTTAAGCCGGCGGCGATCGCGGAACCGTTGTGAATTGCGGTGGCGGCGAGGGGATGCAAGCCCACGGTGGAGGCAAATGCCAAGGCGGCGATATTCGGCGCAACGGACAAGCCGATATTTTGCTGGATGACGTGCTGGGTTTCCTTGGCGATCGCGATCGCTTCGAGCAAACTATACAAGTCGTTATTCATCAGCACCACATCGGCGGTTTCGCGCGCCACGTCGGATCCATTCCCAAAGGAAATCGAAACATCGGCATATGCCAGGGCGACGGAATCATTCAATCCATCCCCGGCAAATGCCACGGTTTTGCCGGATTCGTGCAACTGGCGCACGATGGTTGCTTTCTCTTCTGGGAAGGCTTCGGCGTGGATGTTCCCCTCGGGCAGGGCCAACTCTTGCCCCACGGCGATCGCCCGTTTGCGATCGTCCCCGGTGAGCAAGTGCAGCTCTAACCCATACTCGCCCTGCAGTTGCCGAATCACCGGGCCACTGTCCGATCGCAGGGGGTCGGCATATTGAATCACCCCTTGAAACTCGCGATCGCAAGCCACATAAATCAAGGAACAATCTGCCGTAATCAAACAACTCCCTTTCTCGCACCCTTCCGGTCCGAGGCAGGGCATTTGTTCGTACAGGCAATCCAAATCGATTCCTTCTTGCAGCAAGAAGCGATCGCTACCCACCAGCACATTATGCCCGTCAATTTCGGCTCGAATGCCCAAGCCGACTTCGTAATGCCACTCGCCGCGCGGAGGAATCTGCAGGTTGCGATCGCGGGCGCAGTCCATGACGGCTTCGGCCACGGGATGGGTAATCCGTTGTTCGGCTGCTGCGGTCAGTTCCAGCAGTCGGTCTTCGCTCAGGCGACCGGCCACTGGCTCGATTTTCACAACTGATATATCGCCGCAAGTGAGCGTCCCGGTTTTGTCGAACACAATGGTGTCCACTTCTGCCAATTGTTCCAATGCCCGCCCGCTGCGGATGAGTATCCCATGTCGGGTGGCATGGGTCAAGGCAGCCATCAAGGTGGTGGGCAGGGAAACGCGCAATCCGGTCACGAAGTCTAAGGTAAGAATCGCGGCTGCCCGTCCCGGATCCCGGGTAAAGGCCCACACCACGGCGGCCCAAAGGGAGGCGGGGAGGATGGCGCGATCGGCGATGTTGGCGGCATAGTTTTCCATGCGCGTATCGTGTACCGGGGCTTGTCGCACCAGTTCTAAGCTGGCGGCGGCGCGGGTTGCGGCTCCCACTCGTTCGGCTTTCACGTAAATCTCGCCGGATCTAACCAGGGTGGAGGCATACACGGTGGTGCCGATATCGGCGACGATCGGCATGGATTCCCCGGTGAGTTTCTGGGTGTCGATGGTGGCTTGTCCGCGCAGCACTTGCCCGTCTACGGGAATTTGTTCTCCGGGATAGACGATCGCGGTTTCGCCCACTTGCACCTCGGTGGCGGGGATTTGCCGTTTCTCGCCCTCGCGTTCTACCCAGGCATAATGTCCCAGGGTATCGAGCAAATCGGCGGTTTTGGCGGCGGAAGCGCGGGCGGTGCGATCGCGGATGGTATCCCCGAGTTCGTGCAGGGTCATCACCAATGCCGGCGTCACTAAGTTCCCGCGCAGGGAGGACAGGGCGATCGCCATCATATCCAAACAATCGATATTAATCCGTCGCTCTCCCAGCAAACTGGCGATCGCCCGTTTGGCCACCGGCCAAGCTGCTGTTGCCACACTTGCCGCTACAATCGTCCGGGGTATCGGTAGCCGCAACGGTCCGCTCAGTACCGCCAGCACTGTGGCGATCGCTGGCGCTTTCAAGTCGGACCAGTCGGCTGTTTCTGACTCGGCTTTCTCCACCGGTGCGGCGGCGGGAGGGTTTCCCTGCACTTTCTCCGCCGTGACTGCGGTTTGAATCCACCCCACACAGCGCGATCGCACTTCCTCGTCGCTCAGGCTGTGGGTTTTATAGCAAATTACCACGCTGGCGGCGGTGACGTTCACCCGCACTTGGGTCACTTCGGCGGCGGCGGATATCCCCTGCACCAAGCGATCGCCATAGGCGGTATCCCCCGCTAACCGAGGCACCCGAAATCTCACTCGTCCGGGAATCGCATGCACCACGCAACAGGCAATCCACGCATCAGTCACCTGGTAAGGAGCGATCGGCTCGATTTCCCGATTTTCGCTCTTGGTTTTCATTACCCTTCTCCTGTGGTCGCTTCTGCGGTGTTGCTTCCCATGATGCGGGTCATCACCGAGTTGAAAAATGCTCGGGCAAAACAAGGATTAAAATAACTCCAAGCTTCCTCTGCTTGTCCCTCTAGCAGCATTACCTCCTTTGCCGTTTTCCCCTCGCTTTCGTTTACTAAAGCCATGCTCACCCCGGGAGGTTCGCGGTTTTGTGCGGGATTTTCTCTCGCCAAATTCCCGTTATTCTGTGCCGGGGGGTGATACTTTTTTTCGCCTTCACCCTCCCCCGGCATCGTTTCCCGGGCCGTGGTTTGGCTCTCGGTTTCGGAAGGTGAAGTTTCCCCGATCGCGGCCTTGATTAAGTCTACAAATTCTAGGATAATTTCGCTATCGGATACGCCATCGGATTCGTAAACCACGATCGCCGAGGCGGCGAGTCGGTTGATCCGGGCACTGGTGATGCGGCGATCGGCGGCGAACACGGTTTGCAGGCGTTCGGCACATTCAAACTCGTCACTCAGGGCCGGGATGCGAAACCGCACTCGTCCCGGAATGGCGTGGACGATCGCCACCGGGCGTTCTGCTTCTGCTTCTTCGGCGGGGGCTTCCGGAAGTGCGGCGATCGCTTCGTTTGGTCCGGTGGATATCGCTGCTTCTGAGCTTTTCTCTAATTGTTCCAGGGCTTGACGGGTCACGCTCGCCCCCACTAAATTGGCCAGCAGCGCCCATCCCCCGCGCAGGCGCAGGGTTTGCGTCAGCACCATCCCCACAATCATCGGCGCGATCGCTTCTACTTCGTGGTGTTGCTGCAGGAATTGTCCCACTTGCAGGGCCGGCGTCTGCGGTACGTTAATCCCCGACACCCCCCACTGCTGCAGAATGTTCAACATCTCCGCCAAGGGCAGCGCGCTGGGATCGAAGACGATAATCAAATAACCTGTGGTGGCATCGGTATAAACCGCCAACACCCCCCGTCGCGATCGCAACTGTTGCCCGAGGGTATTCAGCCATACCTCCGCATTGGCATCGGACGCGCGAAGCTGCACGCATCCAGAGATAGCTTGCACCAGTTGAATGCTCCCGATAGTTGGGGTTGCGGTTGTACTCGTCATTCGTCTTCCTCTCCTCCCGTAGAGTTGTTTTTCCTGAATGCGCGTCGGGACCGGCGTGCCGCCAGAAAATTTCCCACGGATTCATATCCTTTTTTCAGAGTACAACCATATTAGGGTGATGCGATCGCTTTCGCCGATTTATTTAACAAAACTTTAAGATTTGGTTATCAAAAAAACCTATGCTAGAATAGCAGAAATATTTCTCCTTCCCCTTCCCCGAGTCTGAACTTGACCGGGGGCTTGAACCGGAAGGCGAACTGATAGTTCCCCTCGAAAAACTTAGATTGAGAAAGCCTACCAATAATATGACCCCCTGACTCGGTTGCTATCCAAAAATGCCTCAACTCGAAACGGTTAGCTCGGGCGATTTTTTTTCACCGCAGGCGATAGCAATTTGCCATTCGATTGAGAAACTTTTGCAATCTCCCCCCAAAGAAGACCCATCATTGGCGATGTTAGCATCAACCAAGCAAGCCCTCCGCCGGAATTTTTTGTCAGGATAGAGGTGCGGATGTTATTGCCCGTTTTTCGATGCAGTTGCAAAAGATTTCCGCTTCGCCCCCACCCATTCATAGACGATTAGACTTTCCGCCGTGCAGGCGCTACAACCGCAGCATTTTTGGGGTTGTTCGATTTTTCGCAGGCGATGTTTGCGAACCAGTTTGGCCAACATGGGGCGCAACGCATCGGCATCAATGCGAAAGTGTACCGAAAGTTCGGCCAGAGAGGCTTTCCCTTGTTGGGATAGATAAGTTTGAATGTCACTTAAAATCACGACGGATCCTTTTTTTTACATGTCTATTATCAGTTTAAATCATTTATTGAAGTCCCTGCCATCAAAATTGGACAAGTCCCAAAGGACGAATCCCTAGAGAATTAATTATCCCCACCTCCAAGAGAAAGGGGTGGGGGATAAACTCAAGAACTGCTTATTGCTTGTTGACGTTTCGCCTGTGGAACGGGTCGCGCCATTTTCAAGCCGATAAAAGTCGCGCCTAAAACGAGGAGAAGTCCGCCGATCCACAGGAGGGAAGAAACGGGATGTGCCGGTAGGGTTGCGACTTGATAGTACATCACGGCTACCCAATAGGCCAAACCGGTGGTCCAAGCCACCACAAATACCGTCCATCGAGCGGTAGTTTCGCGATAAACTGCCGCGATCGCCGAGACACAGGGAGCGTATAGCAGCACGAACAGCAGATAAGCAAAGGCACTCGCCTGAGACCCAAAGCGGCGGTTCATTTCGCCAAAGGTACCTAGAGAGACATTTTGTTCCGCTGCGGCAATATCGATTTCTTGCACTTCCCCCACATTCAGACCCAGGGGGTCGAGCAAGGCACCGGGCACTTCGGCTAAGTTAGCCGGAATCGTGGCAAATGCAGCGCCTACATTGCCCCAGAAGTCGAATGCCTCGCCCGATCCATCCTCTGTGGCTGCATCCATGCGCTCGCGAGCCATTTCGCTGTATAGGGAATCCAATGTTCCTACCAGAGCTTCTTTGGCGAAGACACCCGTAAAAATGCCCACGGTGGCGGGCCAGTTGTCTTGTTCGATGCCCATCGGGGCCAGCACCGGGGTCACGCTGCGACTGGTGGCGCTGAGGATGGAGCGATCGCTATCTTGGTGCCCAAAAGAGCCATCGACGCTCACGGAATTTAATAACCCCAGCACCACCACCATCAGGACGATGACTTTCCCGGCTTTCATTATAAACGCTTTCAGCCGATCCCACGTGCGGAACAGCACCGCCTTAACCGTAGGTAAGTGATAGGGAGGCAGTTCCATCACGAAGGTGGAAGCTTCCCCGCGCAATAGAGTATTTTTCAAGATTAACCCGGTGCAAATCGCGGCGGTAATCCCGATCAGGTACAGTCCAAAGACGATATTTTGTCCCGCGATCGGGAAAAAGGCGGCGGCAAATAAGGCATACACGGGCAACCGCGCCCCGCAGGACATAAACGGGTTCATCACGATGGTAATCAAGCGATCGCGTTTGTTCTCCAAGGTGCGGGTAGACATGATCCCCGGCACGTTACAGCCAAACCCGACTAACATCGGCACGAAGGATTTCCCGGGCAACCCGATAAAGCGCATAAACCGATCCATCACAAAGGCGGCGCGCGCCATATAGCCGGAGTCTTCCAAAAAGGAGAGAAACAGGAACAAAAATCCAATCACCGGAATAAATGTGGCTACGGTTTGAATCCCGCCTCCAGCTCCTTCGGCGAGTAGAACCACCAACCACTCGGGGGTGCCGAGATTCCCCAGCAGGTGGCTCAACCCATCCACGAAAATCGTCCCGGCTAAGATATCGAAAAAGTCGATAAAGGCGCTGCTGATATTGATGGTAAACAAGAACATCAAATACATGACGCCTAAAAAGATGGGGATTCCCAACCAGCGGTTGAGTACCACGCGATCGATGTTTTCCGTGAGGGTGCTACTGGCTTCGCCGCTGCGATCCGTGGCACTTTTGGCGATTTGGTGGATGAAGCTATAGCGACTGTCGGCAATAATGATATCCAGGTCTTCGCCCAGGGTTTGGTGGATTTTGCGGCGGTTGGTCACCACCAGGCGATCGAAGTCGCGATCGCTGAGTTCTACATTGCTGCGATCGTCGTATTCCAGCAGTTTGAGCGCGGTCCAGCGCGGGGACACTTGCACGGCGCGCTGTTGGTCGCAAATCGCGGTCTCTAAGTCCAGTAGCGCTTCTTCCAGAACCGGCGGATAGGGAACGTAAGCGTGAGGCATGGTGGGGGTTTGCAGTTGTTCCCCGATCGCCGATCGCAGGCTCTCTATTCCCTCTCCCTTGGCGGCGACAATCGGAATCACCGGACAGCCGAGTTTTTCGGCGAGGAGGTCGGGATAAATTTTCACCCCGCGATCGCGCGCTACATCCATCATGTTCAGCGCTACCACGATCGGCAAGCGCATCTCTACCAGTTGGGTGGTCAGATACAGGTTGCGCTCTAAGTTCGATGCATCTACAATATTGACAATGACATCCGCTTCGCCGCAACTCAGGTAATCCCGCGCTACTCTTTCGTCCAGTCCGCTTTCGTCTTCTTCGGCGTCGAGGCAATACACCCCGGGCAAATCCACTACGGCTATCTCGCGATCGTTCTCGCGATATTTACCGTATTTGCGCTCCACCGTGACCCCGGGCCAGTTGCCCACTTGTTGGTTCGATCCGGTTAAGGCATTGAACAAGCAGGTTTTGCCGCAGTTGGGGTTGCCAAGTAACCCAATTGTCGGTTGTGTCATTAGTTAACCTCCTCGATGTGCAGGGCGTCTGCTTCGTCTTTGCGAAGGGTGAGGCTAAAGCCCCGCAGTTTGATTTCCGTGGGGTCGCCGAGGGGGGCGTGGCGGGTCACGGTGAATTCGGTTCCCGGCGTCAGTCCCATTGACAGCAGGCGACGTTTGTAGCTGCGCGTGGTGCATTGGTATCCAACCACGCGCCCTTTGCAACCAATGCAGATTTCCCGCAACCGCGTTTTGCCCGGGGTGGGGATATTTTGTTGGCCGATCGCCTCTTCCGTGCAGAGGATGTGATGCGCCATACTCGCCCCTAACGCTACGTGTTTCCCGGCGATCGCTACCATCACCGATCCGGATTCCCGCCGACTCACCACTTGCAGTTCCTTGCCCGGAACTAACCCCAGCTTAATGAGATGATTTATCATGTTTTCGCCGCCGCTTAGCTCCTGCACCCGCAGGCGATCGCCCGCCTGTGCCATCCCCAGCGGTATGCCGCGAGCGCTGCTCAGCGTCCTGCATTCCGTCATATTAGGCGTTTCCGCAAAAAAGCTCAACCAGCCTTCTCCACGGTTTCTTTGTCGGTGATGCCGATTGTTTCTCCTGGCCATTCCTTTCATTCCATTTCTCCTTAGTTGATAATTATTGTCAATAAAAACCGAAAAGTTGACGATCGCGACTCTGGGGGAAAATAGCCCCAGAGTCGAGCCACAAATCCACTTCATCCTATTTTACTATGAATGCACTGCGTTTTTTACGCTTTCTCCTATTTTTCCAAAATAGTGATGGGTTGACCCGCGCGCGTCTCTACCTGCTGTCACTTTCCTCGCGTGCGGTCTTTACCACCTCAGTTGACATTGTAGGGCAAAAGTCCGGTATTGTCGGTCCGGAGTTGCTGACATTCTCTCAAAAACTTATGGAGCGTCACATCGGAGCTTGCCCGACGGATTGCCTGCTGGTTCTATTGCCACCCTAACACTCTAGGTGAAAACTGCCGATTTCGCGGGCGACTTTTCTGGGGAGTTCTTTGCTATACCCCGGTACGCCACTTCTGTGTGCTTTCGCGTAATTGAACCCCGGGGTCAGAAACGGTTGATGATTCATGATAACCTCCGATACGTTTGGAAACCCCCGTGCTTTAGCCGGGGGAGGAAAAACGAACGTGCGGCTTTAGCC
>NZ_JAJENT010000606.1:0-1816 GCF_035615515.1 Phormidium sp. CCY1219 | reverse complement strand
TGCGGGGGACCGGGGGTCAGTCGCTCGGCTTATATCCCCACGGATAAATCCGGGGGCTTTACGCCGATTCTCGGTAACTGACTTAACTAGCCCAATACACATTTGCCCTGTTCTGTCAACTCTTTTTACGCTCACCGGCGCTTTAGCTGTTCTAGGGGGGTTGTTTGATTTTTTCGTCAACTGCGATATGACAATTCAGCCTTTCCACGACTCTTTTTTTTGCCACAGCAAGTTATCTTCATGGACTACAATAGGTGCTTGTGACTGGTCGCGCCCCCTCTGGGGTCTGGCGCAGCACTGATTTGTCTAAACGCTTTCATCTTTTTTTGTCCATGCCATCTCTGTCTTTAACTCAATCACTGCGAAAAATGCGCGATCTGCGCGCTTTATGCGAGCGAAATTACCTGAAACAATGGGCACCGAGGCTGGTTTCCCTCGACGCACTGGCACGGCGAATTATTCGCGAACACAAGCAGTGTCAGTCTGCTACCGCAGTGGGACTCCTCCATGCCCGGAATGCTGGGGAGTTGCTCCTGCAAGCTCAGGCGCTCCTTGCACCGGAACAATGGCGTTACTGGTTGGCAGATTGTTGCAGTTTGTCGGAAAAAACGGCTCAAACTTACATCAATATCACCGCTGGATGGTCCGGATCTGAGGGTTCTGTGTGCTTTGATACGGATGGTGTGCCAGATGATTGCCCTGCTGATGGGGTGTTACCCTCCGGGGAAAACCCCCCTGATGAAACTACGACAAACGCGAAAGGTGAAATACAACCCCCGCTTGTCGTTGTTGCCGAACTGATGAACCATTCCCCAAATCCGCACCGGAAGCGTCAAACAACACTCTCGCCGTTTGAGAAATTAGTGCAAGAGTCGAAAGCTGCCAAACCGAGCGATCGCCCACCGATTGCAGAACAGCTACAAACGAACTCCCCTACTACCTTGACGTTTTGGATTCCCGGATCCGTGACGCCGAAAGCTCGTCCCCGCGTTACCCTGAACGGAACTTATCTTCCGAAGCGCTATCGGGAATGGCGACTCAGAGCCGAGGGTGAAATTCTCATGCAGTTGCAGCAAATTCACCCGACTCCGGCGCTCCCTATTGAACGGGCGGCGCTGCGGATTTTGTTGTGCGGAAAGCATCGCGGTGATGGAGATAATGCGATCGGTAGCGTCTGCGATGCGTTGGTGGGTGCTGGGGTGCTGCAAACGGATAGTCTCAAGCACTTGTGTTATGGCAGTTGGAAGCACGTTCCCCATAGAGAAACCGGCGTGAAAATTCAACTGAAGCTGTTGGAGGATAAGCAGGCATGATGCGGTGGTTCTTCTGTGGTACTTATGTATAGGATGCTTTGTATTGTGCTCTCATGGGATGAGAAGTCGGTAGGCTCGGGCAGCACAAAAAGGTCTGGATGTCCGACGAGCGATAGATCCGACTCCTCCTCCTGAGTCCTCCCTACCTCAAAAATGTCCGCGCAAAACACCCCTTTGGGTTTTGCGATCGGCCAATTTCTCTTTTAGTATATTTTGGGCTATTTTAAAATTTAAACAGTATAACTCTTTTTACAGCTATTCCTCTCTCCAAACAAAAAGCGCCCTCCCGAAGGAGAGCGCTTTTAATTATCGCAAGCTAAATCTTAGCCGTTGATTTCAGGGGCAGTTAAAGCCACCGGAGTGGTTTCGCCTGCAGCCAAGTCTAAGGGGAAGTTGTGAGCGTTACGCTCGTGCATCACTTCCATACCCAGGTTGGCGCGGTTGATCACGTCGGCCCAGGTGTTCACCACGCGACCTTGAGAGTCGATGATGGACTGGTTGAA
>NZ_JAJENT010000605.1:0-15393 GCF_035615515.1 Phormidium sp. CCY1219 | reverse complement strand
GCGTACATCGGAAGGACGGTTATACCTACAGTTTCTAGCAGTGATGTTTTGTCAAACTGTTGTCTGTGTAAGGGGGGGGAACTCCTCCCTACGCATAAATGACGAGGGTTTCCGTTCTCCCCCTTACCAACCCTAATTTCTGATGAATCAACCATTATCCCAAAGACGCTCACCCGTTAGCTGTCGCGCTTTTCCTGACGGAGAAAAGACCGCAGGCGATCGCGACCGACTTTCCCCCAGGGCGATCGCGCCCCCAACATTAAAGAATGGTTAAATTTTATCTTAAACTCTTCATAATTCCCTCAGCCACTAGGCGCGGGTATTGACAATAGAGAAACCATCCATTATTGAGTGACCCTTTCTAATCAGAACCCCGGGAGAGAGCGATGAGTAAAATTTTAATTGTGGACGACAGCGCCACAGTGCGAGAAATGGTATCGGACATCCTGAAGAAAAATGGACTGCAAGTGCTTGAGGCGGCTGATGGGGTAGAAGCAAAAGCGCAAATCCAATCGGGATCCCCCGATTTAGTCGTTACCGATATCGTGATGCCCCGCATGAACGGCTACGAACTTTGTCGGTGGCTAAAAAACGATCCGAAAGCCCAAAATATCCCCGTGGTCATGTGTACCAGTAAAAGTCAAGAATTCGATCGCTACTGGGGCATGAAACAAGGGGCTGATGCTTACATTACCAAACCCTTTAGACCCGCAGAATTAATTCAAACCATCAAACAACTGCTGCGATAAGGGTCAAGCCGTTAGAATTAAGAATTTAAACTTGAGAAAAATATCTTCTTAATGGTTAATCCTTAATTCTGTTTTCTTCCCCGGGTGCGCGGCGCGATCGTGTGGGGATCTACACCAAAGTGCTTGGATGCAGCTGACATATTCAAACCGAGCAATTCTGGATTAGCCAGTTCGATCGTCAGGGTGGGTTTAAGCGGTTTGTCCCCCAAGCGCTCCATAATCTGCGCCGCCACCGATGCTGCCAGTAATGGCGGCACCGAATTGCCAATTTGGCGGAAACCGTGCCATTTGGTGGCGTGAAACCGAAACCAATCTGGGTAAGAGTGGAGCCTTGCGGCCTCGCGAATCGTGATACAGCGTGCCGCGATCGGATGAATCGGACGAGGCGAGGTAAAGGCCCCGCGATTGCTGGGAGTTCCGGCTCTCAGGGTGTTGCAGATGCCCTGGGGATCGAGCTTGTGGAAGCGACTCACCGGCTCGGTTTTGCCCGGTAGCGTTTTGGCGAAGCGCTCCATCGCCCCTGGGCTATGGTTGGTTCGCGCGCACCCTGTCAGCACCGTATGATTATATTGGCGAGGATAGGCGTAGTCTCTGTCAAGGGGGGTCTCGCCCCTCATTTGACGGGCGTAGGGGCTGACTGGGGTTGCACAACCTTCTGGGGTGGCCCGTTCGATCCAATCGCGATCGCGCAATTCGCTATAATTCTCCACCGCCGGCAAATCCGCGATCGCCTCCCACACCGTTGGGGTAGCGGGCAAATTTGAGGAACCCCGGGGCGGTTGGGTGACCGGGGGGGGATACTTCAATTCTTCTGTTTGAAGCAACTCCTGCCGACCGCCAATCAAAAACAATCGCTCTCGGTTTTGCGGCACCCCATAATGAGCCGCATTTAAAATTTTGTAAGGCAAAGTTACAGTATAACCATAATACTGAAATTTGTCAATAATTTCCCCTAAGAATTCCTGATGTTTTCCCAGGGTCATCCCCCGGACATTTTCCATGACAAAAAACTTCGGTTGGAGTTCGCCAACCAGGCGGATAAAGTGAAAAACTAACGAGTTGCGCGGGTCATCTTCGGCGCGTTTGCCGATGGTAGAAAATCCCTGACAGGGAGGGCCGCCGAACACCACATCAATAGCGCGATCGCCGATACTCGATTTATCTCTAATTTCACCCCCAGTCATCTCTTCTACACTTTTACAAAACACCTTCCACAACGGAAAATTATAACAGTGAATGGCGCAGTGAACCGGATCGACTTCCACGGCGGCGAGTACGTCAAAACCCGCTTGCTCGAAACCGAGCGTCATGCCCCCCGCGCCGGCAAACAAATCCACAGCAATGGGTCTGGCGTTGTTATTCATAAAGCTGTGCAGGCGTCTTGTTTTTCTGGTATCCCCGAGTGGGTCATGGGTATTTTAAACCAGCGCGCTTCATTTTTACCATAAAAATTTCCTTCCTTTCATTCTATCCAAGGAAAAGCGGCGATCGCCCTGCGGTAATTTTTTCCAATCCCTTCAACAATTTCCGGATTTTCTTACCTCTTGCGGCTACAGGGTCAAGTTTAGCCATTCCGGGTAGGATAAAGGGTAGAGGCAACCAATTCAAAACGATTTTCACTCGAAGACAATCGCAAAGTTTCTACTTTTTTTATCCCTTTATCCTCGGGGCTTACCTTAAACTTTACTTCCATTTCCTCTATTTCTTTAACCGAACATAGAGAGGCAACAATTTCAGTTTCCAATAAATTAAACCGGAAACAAATCGGCGTGGACAAAGTATTTGGGAAACGTAAATCTTTGTAACCGTACACCACTGTGGCATCGGAACCCAAGGGCGCGAAACGGGTTTCTTCAGTATAGATATCTTGAGAATGGGGATGTCGTTCTTGTGGAGTGATGCCAGCCTTGAGGATTAAAAAATATATCAAGCCCGAGAGCTGACATAATCCGCCGCCGATAGTGGATTGGAGTTGGTCATTAACGATCGCCCGTCCTTCGCGATAGCCATTGTGGCGATTGGGTTTTCCGACCCAATGCCAAAACGAGAACAGTTCCCCGGGATAAATTGGGCGGTTTTCGATGCAGGCGATCGCCGTTGCCAAATTATGTTTTTTATTTTCAGAGTACCGGGTATTTTTAATCGATTGAGACAGAGTTATTCGTGTTGGAAAACGCGATATTTCTGCGGCGCTTAGCCGAGAGTTTCGAGGGAATTTGCGGAAGTTGCCCGCTTGCAGATCGCGCAATCCTTGGTGCCAGAGCTTCAGGGTCAGCTTGAGCGAAGGGGGGAGAACCTTTTTCATTGGGTGAGATAAAATCATCAACACTTCTCTTTCCGGATGGAGTTAACGTTAAAAAATCAAGTCAATTACATGTTGTGCTGAGAGGAAAGTACCAGACAGGCAAAAAAACGATAGGGGAGGAGACGCTACCGATAAAATGAAGTTAGCCATCTCGCTTGATTAATTGAATCAAATAATAAGAAGCCAAGAATTTTAGGCCAGTGTCACACAACAAAGAATCCACCGGGCGGCAGAATAGGCGAGCGGAAGGTGGAATGCGATGAATGGGGAATAAAGCCACCCCGGCGAGTTGTTCCCAGTGCCATTTGCCCTCGTGACATAACGCTTGAATATTGCCGAGCGAAAAAGAAGTAGCACCGTGCCAAGGGTGGGATTGATAGGAAACGATCCGGCGACGGAATGAGGAAGGGATATCGAAAATTAGAGTGCCATGCGGACGCAAAATGCGGTAACATTCTGCAATAACGCTGGCGAGTTTAGCGGGAGTTAAATGCATGAAAAAATGCAAAGAAAACACCGCATCAAAAGAGTGGGATTCGAGGGGGATTTGAGAAGCCGAAGCGACCATCAGGGTGAGGTCGGGATATTGAGAACGAGCCAGTTGCACCATGCGATCGCTTGCATCTAATCCAACGGTAGCGAAATTAAGAAATCGGCCCGTACCACAGGCGAGGTCGAGAACGGATTTACCGCGATAGGGAGCGAGCCAGGCGGTTAAAAGTTGGCGTTCTCGAGCGTCGATATAGCTGCCGTATGTATTGTGAAAGCGAGAGCGGTCGTAATCAGGAGCGATCGCCTGATAATACTGGATAACTTCCGCTTCATCGGGCGGAAAATGTTTGACCATCAGAGCGTATGTTTGCCAGAGAATTTTGCGTCGATACCCTGCCCGAGAGTTTGGGGGCTTGCATCGCCGAGGAAACAGCCGACACCGCAAATCGAGGGATTAGGAGATGGGGTGGGCGATTGGCCGATGCTGAGAAAGAGTTGTTTGTATTATATACAAGAGAAACAGAAGCGTGGGGTGAGTTTGGCAAGTCGAGGGGGAATTGCCCCGGGGAACTTGTAGCCACGCACAGGGCAGCGGGTTAAATCGTTGGCGGAGGTGAATCTGGGAGTAAGGGTGCAAACCGGGTGGAAAGCCAGCCCAAAATGCGATCGCGTTGTTTTGGCCAGGGTAGAGGCAGGGGATTGAGGTAGGAGGCGATCGCAGAGGCATCCAATTGTCTGGATTTTGTGACCAATGCAGAGAATGAGACAAACGAAGAACGCCTAAACTGTCCCCGAGGTTGCCGGTTGGCGATTGGCGAAAAGTCGGTTAGGGATTGCGCGCCATTGTTGGGCACAGAAGAGTAAAGCCGGGGTTGGGGGTTGAAGCCACCATCAAGTCAAAGCCTCGCACGACTTGAGCGAGATAGAATAGAGACAGCAAGTCACTCATCGAACGGGAGCGAAGCGATCGTTTGGTGTTAGAGCGGTGCTAGTATTAGCGACCATCACTTGTTAGCCTATTTTTTAATGGATAGGAATCCGAAAAAAAACAAAAACAGAATGGCAATTGCAAGCACACGAGAGGTGGAGACAAAAGCATGGGCAAAGTAGTCGGCATTGACCTGGGGACAACAAACTCAGTGGTTGCAGTCATGGAGGGAGGCAAGCCGGTGGTGATTGCCAATGCAGAAGGAATGCGAACCACCCCTTCCGTGGTTGGCTTTAGCAAAGAAGGCGAATTGCTCGTCGGACAAATGGCGCGACGGCAAGCCGTGCTCAATCCTCAGAATACCTTTTATGGAGTCAAACGGTTCACGGGGCGAAAATACGCCGAGCTGTCTCCCGGATCCAAGCGAGTGCCCTACACGATTCGCAAAGACGAACAGGGCAACATAAAAATCAAGTGTCCGCGCTTGAAAAAACAATTTGCTCCCGAAGAAGTATCCGGGATGGTACTGCGGAAACTCGCCGAAGAAGCCAGTCGGTATTTGGGAGAACCCGTCACCGGGGCAGTGATTACCGTACCGGCATATTTTAACGATTCCCAAAGACAAGCCACCCGCGACGCGGGAAGAATTGCCGGACTAGACGTCAAGCGGATTATCAACGAACCCACAGCGGCGTCATTAGCCTATGGATTCGACCAGTTGGATTATAAGACCATATTAGTCTTCGACTTAGGGGGAGGCACCTTTGACGTGTCGATCTTAGAAGTCGGGGATGGGGTCTTTGAAGTGAAAGCCACTGCCGGGGATACCCAGTTAGGAGGGAATGACTTCGACAAAAAAATTGTAGACTGGCTAGCCGAGCAATTTTTGGAAGCCGAGGGAGTGGATTTAAGACGCGATCGACAAAGCTTGCAAAGACTGCTCGAAGCTGCAGAGAAAGCCAAAATCGAACTGTCTGGGGTGCAAGTCACCGATATTAATCTTCCCTTCATCACCGCCACCGAAACCGGACCGAAACATTTGGAAACGCGGTTAACCCGGGCGCAGTTCGAGGCATTATGTGGGGATTTAGTCAGACGGATTCGCATCCCGGTGAAACGGGCGCTATCCGATGCCGGTTTGACCCCGATGCAAATTGATGAAGTGGTGTTAGTGGGGGGTTCGACCCGGATTCCGCTCGTGAAGGATCTAGTCCGCAGTTTAATCGATCGCGAACCGAATGAGAACGTCAATCCCGATGAAGTGGTTGCGGTGGGTGCAGCCATTCAAGCGGGGATTCTTGCCGGAGAAATCAGAGACGTGCTGTTGTTGGACGTGACGCCCCTTTCCCTGGGTCTCGAAACCATCGGCGGAGTGATGAAGAAACTGATCGATCGCAATACCACGATTCCGGTGCGGCGATCGGATATTTTTTCCACCTCTGAAAACAATCAAACCCTGGTGGAAATTCACGTGCTGCAGGGAGAACGGGAAATGGCAGCCGATAATAAATCCCTGGGACGGTTTAAACTCACCGGCATTCCTCCCGCACCGCGTGGAGTGCCGCAAATTCAGGTATCCTTTGATATTGATGCCAACGGCATTTTGCAGGTGACGGCATTGGATAAAATGACCGGGCGCGAGCAAAGCATTGTCATTCAAGGGGCATCTACCCTCAGCGAATCTGAAGTGTATCAGATGCTCGAGGAAGCTGAAGAATACGCCCAGGTCGATCGCGAACGCCGGGAACGAGTGGAGAAACGCAACCGCGTCGAGGCGTTGGCGTATCAAGCCGAAAGACAGCTGAGAGAGGCAACGTTGGATTATGGGATCCAATTTGTGGCTCCCCATCGCGGGCGGATTGAAAGCGCCGTGCGCGATCTGCGCGAGAGTTTAGAGCGCAACGACGAACGGGGGATTGATTTGGCTCATTCAGACCTGCAAGATGCCATGTACGAACTCAACCGCGAGGTTTATCAGCGGGTGCAAGAGGAGGATGAAGAAGATGATTTCTTCGGATCGATCCGGCGTGCGTTTACTGAAGAACGCCCGGAACGAGAGCGCGAACCTTTCCCCGAGGATGATTTCTTCGCCAATCCCTACCGACAGCCCCGAGAGCCATATCCGCCCCGGGATGGCATGGGATCCCGCCGTCGGGGGCGCTCTTCCGTATATGGCAACAGTCGGTACAATAACCCTTACCAGGATGAAGATTGGGATGATGATGATGAGGATTGGCTGTAGAATAAACAGGCCCCCTAGGGGAATGGATGGGCGATCGCGGGTGAAAGCCTAGTTGTCAGTTCATCGGGAAGGCGAGCGCTGCTTTTCGCCCCTACAGGGCCACCCTTTCGGCAGGCGCGATCGCTGGGGATATGGCGGCGATCGCCACCCACCACCTCCAGGGCGTTCTTTTGGCAACCCCCGCGAAGCTACCCCAGACGGGGGCCTGTTTCCCGAGAAAAGCGCGCTCGCCTCTGTGGTACCCGTCATTTCGACTCCCGAGGATTCTCTTTATGAGACGAATCTGTGTGAATCTCCCCCCATTTTTGCCAGTTCGATTCTCCGTTTTTTCCCCAACAATCAGCACTTTATACTGAAAAAAATCGATGGTTTCAGTTAAGTGGAGGAGAAAACTGATGCAATAGGGTAGCTAGAAAACGCTTGGAATGAATTATCGAAAAAAGCACGCTTTTTGGCCTAAAATGCTGAAATTAAGGTAAGCACTAATAACCGAAAATAATCGATTTATGGCGATTGAAAATTATATCAATTCGAGATAAAAAGTGATAGTAAGAGAGCTTAAAGCGATGGTAGCGGGGAAATCTGAGCGTCATTTTTTACCGGGAGCGATCGCCAAGGGTGAGGCTAAAATCTGCATGATTTGGGGGTTTGCCATCGGCAAGGGCGAACCCAATGGAGATCGCCACGATGGGGACATCCAGGGCGATCGGTCGGTTCGCCGCGATCGGGCCGGATTGGGGAAAAATAGGAAGAACCAGCGGTGGAGAATGGCACAGAAGGAGAAACCACAGGCCGATCGCCGGGGAGACATTTTCCCTACCCCCAATCGGGAAAATCGGTGGCGGTTAGGGAGCAAAGGGAACACAAGCCGACAATTTTGGCGCAAGAAGGGTATTCTGAGAACATCAAAAAGGGGAGGGTCGAGGGTTAACCCAATTGCGCCCATTCCTCCTTAAATAAAGAGTCGAGCGCGATCGCGGAATCCTCGGTGGTTGAGTTAAATTTGTAAGCATCCCAATTTTAAAGTTTAAAAGCGCGAATATGCAGAACTGGCGGAACTATTACGAAATCCTCGGAGTAGCAAGAGATGCCTCCACTGACGCAATTAAGAAAGCCTATCGGCGACTGGCGCGGCAGTATCATCCGGATCTCAATCCGGGAAATAAAGTAGCCGAGGAAAAATTTAAGGATCTCGGGGAGGCGTATGAAGTGCTTTCGGATCCGAACAAACGGGCGCAATACGACGAATTTAGTCGATTTTTGGGCAAGAAAGGATTTCGGGGGCGCAGCGGCGGGCGCAGGCAACCGTGGAATGGGCGATCGGGAGTCAGCAGTAGTGCCAACGGGCAGGGGAATTTTTCCCAATATGCCAACTTTGATAGCTTTGTAGACGAACTGCTCGGACGCAGAGAGCGAGAGCGTCGGGCGGCGGGGGTGGGGGTGGGAACCACCACCGCCACCAAAGAGCAGGATTACTTTCGCCCCGGGACGAGCAAAACCGCCTATACGGTACCCTCGCGTCCCGCACCCAGGGATGTAGAAGCGAGGCTGACCTTACCGTTGGAAAAAGCTTATACCGGGGGACGGGAAAGGATTCGTCTGGAAGATGGGCGATCGCTGGAAGTGAATATGCCCCCGGGTATGGTGACGGGGCAGCGGATTCGCCTGCGGTCCCAAGGCATTTCTGGTGGGGATTTGTTCCTGAAAATTACCGTGGCTTCCCACGAATTTTTTCACCTTCAGGGGGCAGATATTTACTGTCAGCTTCCCGTGACACCCAGCGAGGCGGTGTTGGGCGGGGCGGTAGAAGTGCCCACCCTAGATGGGTTGGTTAAAATGACCTTGCCGGCAGGAGTGGGACAGGGAAAACGCCTGCGTCTGGCCAACAAAGGCTATCCTACGGGCAATGGCAAGCGCGGCGACCAACTGGTGGAGATTTTAATTGCGGTGCCGCAAGATATCTCCGAGGCGGAACGAGAACTGTATGAAAAGCTGCGTCAGCTCGAAACGTTTAAGCCGCGTCAGAATTTGCTTGCCTAAGCGTCTCGGGGAATCTCTACTCCCCCGGAATACTTCCTGTAGGGGGGGGCAGAGGTGGCAATCCGAGTCTCCCGAGAGGAAGCTGCAATGCTGGGTAAAATTGGCGGGGAAAAGGGCTTGACTTTTTTGCAGTTTCGTGGTATGAGGCGTGCGAGTGGTTTTAGAATAGGTCAAGTGAAACGTTGAAAGTCGATAAAATACCGTTCTGGCTGGGAATGACAGCCCTATTTCTGTCAACCTGCCGAACCCAGACCGATAGGGACTCTTTATTTTTTTCGTCGGTCGCTGTGGGGGTGGAATTGAGTGGAGTCCACGGAGTGAATCAGAGTACAACCAGCTTTCGGGCGATTCGATAGGAATGATACCATCATGCGATCGCGACTGTCACCATACATAGCAGCCCTCTGTGCGGCAAGCTTGGTTTTCGCAGGAGTGTGGGCGCTGGCTAACTCGGAAAAAGAGCGCTACCGCCAAGAAATTCGCACCGACGTCCTGCAAGAACTCACCACCATTCGCGCTAGACTAGAAGCCGCTTTAAACTCGCGACTGTTTATCACCCGAGGGATGGTGGCCTATGTGTCTACCAACCCAGATCTCGACCAACCGCAGTTCGTTAGCCTTGCTCGCGTGATGGTCTCCCAGCAAAGTGGGATTATCAACATCCAGCTTGCCAGAAAAAATGTGATTTCCCATCTGTACCCGGTAGAAGGCAACGAAGAGGCTATCGGTATCAACCTTTTAGAAAACCCCTCCTCCCAAGAAGGGGTTAAGCGACTCTTGCGAACCCAAAAAACCGTGGTAGCTGGTCCGGTAAATTTGGTGCAAGGGGGCATTGCTTTAATCAGTCGGACGCCAATATTTTTGAGCGAGGATCGAACCAGGGATGGCAATACCTACTGGGGATTGGTGGCGATTCTTATCGACCCGAAAACCCTGTTTGAGGACGCCGGATTGACCTTGGTGGGGGAAGGGGGGGCAACGCTGACGAAGGAATTTTCTATCCTCTCCCCGAAGGAGGGGGAGACCCTTCGCCTGGAATATGCCCTGCGAGGCAAGGATGGGTTGGGGGCATCCGGGGAGGTGTTTGCTGGGGATGCCAGCCTGTTCCAGCGCAACCCGGTGATGCTGGATGTGTCTTTGCCTAACGGATACTGGCAGTTGGCGGGGCTACCGGTGGGGGGATGGCCTTCTTATGCGCCAGTGTGGTGGTTATATCCGTTGGGGGTATTGTTGAGTGGCTCTTTTGGTCTGTGCGCGTTTATCCTGGTGCGCGAACCCCGTCGGTTGGAAAAGGCGGTGGAAGAGGCGACTGGGGCGCTGCGCGAAAGTCGGGAGCGCTACGCGATCGCGGTGGCTGGGGCTAATGATGGATTGTGGGATTGGAATTTAAACACGGGAGAAATCTATTTTTCGCCGCGATGGCTGGCAATGGTCGGATGTGAGGAAGAGGCGATCGCACCTCATCCGGATGAGTGGTTCAGCCGGATTCATCCCGATGACTTGGAACGAGTGGAGGCGGAAATTCACTCGCACCTGCGCGCCGAAAGCTCTCATCTGCAATCGGAATATCGCATGTTGCACTCTTCTGGCTCTTATCGGTGGGTTCTGGTTCGCGCTATGGCAGTGCGCGACCTGGATGGCAAGCCCTATCGTTTGGCTGGGTCGCAAACGGATATTACGGAAAAACGTCAAGCTCAGGAAGCATTGCGCGTCTCGGAACAAAAGTTTTCTAAGGCGTTTCGCTCGACCCCGGATGCGATCGCCATTACTCGGGTTTCTGACGGTCGCTATGTGGAGGTGAACGATCGCTTTTTGGAAATGACCGGCTTTGAGTTGGAAGAAACCCTGGGAAAAACTACTGACGAACTGAATATCTGGGTGGATTTCGACCGCCGCGATCGCTTGTTGCAACAATTAAAAGAACATGGGGTGGTTCGCGATGTGGAAGGCCAATTTCGCACTAAGTCGGGGGACATCCGTATCGGACTCCTGTCCGCCGAACCCATCGACCTGGATGGAGTTCCCTGCTTGGTAACGATTACTCGCGATATCACCGAGCGCAAGCAATACGAACAAAAACTCTATCATACTACTTGCGAATTACAAACCATTTTTCAAGCTCTGCCAGACCTGTATTTTCGAGTAGATATTTACGGCAGAATTCTCGATTACCATGCGGGACAAGAATTAGATTTGTACGTGGCACCAAGTGATTTTATGGGCCGCCAACTGCCGGAGGTTTTGCCGGAATTAGTTGGGGAAAAATTTGCCAGGGCAATCGCGGAAGTTCAGGAAACAAAAAGTTTGGTTCGCATCGAATATTCAATCGGTTTTGAGAGAGAAGAAAAAAGTTTTGAAGCGCGCTTGTTACCCCTGCTAGATAGCCAAATTATTATTATCGTTCGGGATATCAGCGATCGCAAGCGGGCAGAATCCGAGTTACAGCAGGCGAAAGAGGCGGCGGAAGCAGCCAGTCAAGCGAAAAGCATGTTTTTGGCAAATATGAGTCACGAACTGCGAACCCCTTTAAACGCCATTATTGGGTATAGCGAATTTCTCAAAGAAGAAGCGGAAGATTTGAACTGTAGCGAATTTATTCCTGACTTGAGTAAAATCGAACGGGCGGGAAAACATCTTTTAAGTTTGATTGACGATATCCTGGATATTTCAAAAATTGAAGCGGGCAAAATGGATTTGTATCTAGAAAAATTCTCCATTTCCGCCTTAGTGGAGTCGGCGATATCTACGATTCAACCCTTAGCTGACAAAAATCACAATACTTTGACTGTGAACAATTTCGCCAGTTCTCATTACATGTATGCCGACGCCAAAAAAGTGAGACAAATTTTGTTGAACCTGTTGAGCAACGCCGCCAAATTTACCGAAAATGGCTGCATTACCGTAGACATCCGCAGGAAAACAGCTTCTGGGAATAATTCTGCCGTTCCTTGGATTGATTTCCAAGTGAAGGATACCGGAATCGGCATGACCTCGGAACAGATGCAGCACATTTTTCACGCTTTTACCCAAGCGGATGCTTCAACTACCCGCAAATACGGGGGAACGGGCTTGGGATTGGCTATCAGTCATCAATTTTGCAAGATGATGGGGGGTGAAATTTTGGTCGAAAGCGAACCGGGTGTCGGGTCTACCTTCACCGTGCGAATGCCCTGCGAGGCGATCGACCTCTCGGTTTAGATGCAAAAAATTGAGACAAACTGCGATGCGATCGCCCCCTTGTTTTCTCGCCCTATCTGCATCAACGAATTCTTGCGCTTCGATGATTTCACGGTGCCTTTTACTACGACAATTAAATCAATTGGAACCCGGAAGTGGGTCGGATTCAGTTACAATTTAACTATCTCTTCTTGCGGATAGAGTAGTGTATTGGAGAAAATTGAAGTTAAATCAAACGCCTTTCTCGAACGCCCTATCGTCTCCCTTCTTACCCACGAGACGAGCGCCTCTTATCCCGCTTCTCTGACAGACGCCTTCTAGGCGCTCGCGATCGAGCGCGACTTGTACGCACTGGAGGATAGCCATCGTGCTTTACCCGCCCTCTCGCCGACTAACCCTGAATTCTACTTTGGCAGATTTACCTTGCCATTACTTTGAAGTCAGCGCCGCCACCCTGGGTAAGTTAGTCGCCGAAAAATTCGAGCAGCACTCCCACTTACCCGGCGTGATGATTCGCGATCGCGGATCGGTTGTGGGCATGATTTCCCGCGCGCGTTTTTTCGAGTGGTTGAGTCGGCCCTATGGACTCGAAATTTTCCTCAAACGACCGATTGCGGTGCTCTCGAATACGATGCAACAGCGCGAGCGCAAGTTTGGCGTGGAAGTGAAAACCCTTTACCTGAGTGCCAGTTACAAAATTCACGATGCGGTAGAATTAGCCCTGAGTCGATCCGAAAAAGCAGTTTACGAGCCAATTGTGGTGGAGTTTGGCGAGGATCGGCAAGGTTTATTGGATTTGCAAGTGCTGCTCGTGGCGCAGTCAAGATTGTTCGCGATCGCCAACCAGACCATCGAACGACAAAAAGATGCGGCGATCGCCGCTAACCGAGCGAAAAGTCAATTTCTGGCGAATATGAGCCACGAATTGCGAACTCCCCTCAACGCCATTCTCGGTTATAGCGAAATGCTGCAAGAAGACGCACAAGACTTGGGTCAAGAAGACTTTCTCCCGGACTTGCACAAAATTCACCACGCCGGAAAACATCTGCTTGGGATTATTAACGATATCCTCGATTTATCCAAAATCGAAGCAGGGAAGATGGAACTGTATGTGGAAGCATTCGACCTATCTGAGGCGATCGCGGAAGTAGTCAGTACCATCGACCCTTTAATCGCGAAAAATAACAATACTTTCGAACTTCACTGTGCCCCAGAATTGGGGTGGATGCGAGCGGATTTGACTAAGGTGCGACAAAATTTATTTAATTTACTCTCCAATGCAGCGAAATTTACCCACCAGGGTAAAATTAGCCTAGATGTGAGTCGCGGCACCCTGGAAGAATTGGGTCTGGAGAAAAACCGCTTTAGTCTCCTGCCCGTTCTGGCCAATAACCCCTCGGTAGAATGGGTTTGCTTTACCCTCACCGATAGCGGGATTGGCATGTCACCAGAACAGGTAAATCAGCTATTTCAGGCATTTACCCAAGCGGATGCTTCTACCACGCGCAAGTATGGCGGCACCGGTCTGGGACTGGCGATCGCGAAAAAGTTTTCCCAAATGATGGGCGGGGATATTCTGGCCACCAGCATTCTGAACAAAGGTTCTACCTTTACAATGGTACTGCCCGCTTCCACAATCGAACAGGTGGAGTCGGAGGTGGAACCCACCTCGGTACCCCTACCCGCCGAACTCCCGGAAAATGCAAAACTGGTGTTGGCGATCGATGACGACTCCACGGTGCGCGAACTGATGCAGCGCTTTTTAAGTCGAGAAGGTTTTCGCGTGGCGATCGCCTCCACAGGTCAGGAAGGATTGCAGTTAGCCCAAGAGTTACAGCCCGATGCGATTACCCTGGATGTGATGATGCCCCATCAAGATGGATGGTCGGTCCTCTGTGCTCTGAAAAGCGATCCGCAACTGGCTCATATCCCGGTGATTATGCTGACCATGCTCGATGATAAAAATATGGGCATGGCTCTCGGCGCCTCGGATTACATGACCAAACCCATCGATCGCGCTCGGTTACTGGCCATTTTAGAAAAATACGAGGGCACTTGCTCCGAACCCAAGGGTCTGTCGGTAAAAGGGCGATCGCTCCTAATTGTGGAAGACGATCCGGCCACCCGCGACATCATGCGACGCTTTCTCGAACCCCAAGGATGGCAGATTTCCGAAGCGGAAAATGGTCGGCGCGGATTGGAACAGATGGCCAAGCATCCCCCGCAGTTGATTTTACTCGATTTAATGATGCCGGAAATGGATGGCTTTGCATTTGTGGCCGCATTGAAAAACCATCCCCAGTGGCGTGCCATTCCCATTGTGGTGATGACGGCAAAAGATATTACCGTAGAAGATGAATTGCGCCTGCGCGGTTGTGTGGAAGCTATTTTACACAAGCAGGGATCGAATTTCGAGCAATTGTTTGCGGAAATCTGCCAACTGGTGGCTGAGGTCTGTCTGCTTTAACCTCCTTTTTCCTGGCAACCTTCTTTTCCTCTGCTCAATTATTCCACATCAACAGAACCTACATTCCCCACATCAGCGCGGTTTAGCCCCTGGGCACAATCTGCACGTTCGTCCAAGCGGCCCAATCTTCACCAGATGACTCGCCCGCATCAACCCGTAACTCTATCCCCACTTCTTGTCCTGCAAGGTGGGAGAGATCTGCTTCCATATGTTCCAAATTACCCGTGTAATCTTTGTGGAGATCGACAATCTTATTCCAAACTGTGCTTCCTCCTTCTTTATGGTGTTCCCACACTTGAAAGGTAACGCCATCGGTATTTTTAGCTCCCTCGACGAAACCAACATCAGCTTCAAACTTTACATTTTGAGGCAGTTCGACCCAAGGATGCCAACCTTTTATCCTTCCATTGGAAACCCATTTTGGGTGGGTACGTAGAGCTGTTGTAGTTTCGCCGTTTTCTAGGGTAATTTCATCCAAGCGGACAAACCCATTGTCATCGCTTGGACTTCCCATCCAAGATAATTCCTGAGTATCCGCGACGTTGTTAGCCGTAACCAGACGACCTGACTCCCACCTCGCCTCTGAAGAAAGCGCAATAAGACGGGTTATGCTGTCTCAAACCCGCCGAGGAAACAGTTTTTGCCACTTTTGTCTTTCCGGTTCCGACTCCCGGTGACAGGTGCGGAAATCGTCGAGAGTATTTCCCTTGAAAGAAAATTTACTCAGAGGAGGGTGAAGGGCAAAGTTTAGAAAACATCCAATTTGTCCGAAAGATAAAAATGGATCGGAGTCCTGTGAAATGACAAATTATTTTTTTGCATTGAAAACCCCCGGTTCATTAGAAATAAACCGGGGAAATAAAATTTTTGCCAATAATTTAGAGTTTCACGGTTACGGTTTTGACTTCCGTGTAATGCTGTGACGTACTCCCGACGCCGACCGCTTAGGCGGTACGGCGCGGGCTTCTGCGCCCAGACCTTTGAGATCTGGGT
>NZ_JAJENT010000604.1:0-236 GCF_035615515.1 Phormidium sp. CCY1219 | reverse complement strand
GTGTGGGTGATGTGGGTTTTGGTATCCTTAAGTTCCAACCCTATTCCTTTTAGCCATTCCTGGATGTGGTCGCGACATTTTAGAATTACATCCTTGTTCTCATGCAGGATAACGAAGTCGTCCGCATAACGGATTAGCGAGATTGCATCGCGTTTGTTTGTACGACTACCTTTCCCTGGTAGCTTAGTAGCTAAGGATTTGATGCTTTCTTCCATGCCGTGGAGGGCAATATTTGC
>NZ_JAJENT010000603.1:0-384 GCF_035615515.1 Phormidium sp. CCY1219 | reverse complement strand
TGCGCTGACCTTCCTGGCCTAAATCCGTATGAGTCTGCCTCAAATCGGGCTTCCCATTGGGGTTCTAGTGCCAGTTTTACCAAAGCTTGCTCAGCTCTGTCCTTTATCGTCGGAATCCCTAGAGGACACTTTTCATCGCGACCTGGCTTTGGAATCCATACTCTGCGTAAGGAGCGGGCTTTGGATTTCTTCCCTAGTTTTTGAGTTAAGTCAAACCATTGTTTAGGACTAAGAGATTTTACTCCATCTACCCCGGCTGTCTTTTTCCCTTGATTGTCTTGGCTTACTTTCCTTACCGCTAGGAGCCTCGCGTAATAGGACTTACTCAGGAGTCTTTGAAGATGCCTTGCTTTCTTGGACTGTCCAGACCGTTCAGCTTTGTAA
>NZ_JAJENT010000602.1:0-434 GCF_035615515.1 Phormidium sp. CCY1219 | reverse complement strand
TATGCGGACGACTTCGTTATCCTGCATGAAAACAAGGATGTAATTCTAAAATGTCGCGACCACATCCAGGAATGGCTAAAAGGAATAGGGTTGGAACTGAAGGATACCAAAACTCACATCACCCACACTCTAGAGGGTGACAACCCTGGATTCGACTTCCTGGGATTTAATATCCGGCAATATCAAGTCGGAAAATATAAGACCGGAAAGGACACGAAGGGAAATCCGCTAGGTTTCAAAACCCTCATTAAACCCAGCAAGAAGGCCATCAAAACCCACTACAAAAAACTGAAAGAGATAGTAGACTCCCACAGCGCAGCACCGCAAGAGGGGCTAATAAGACACCTCAATCCGGTTATTAGAGGGTGGAGCAACTACTACTCAACAGTAGTGTCCAAGGAAATCTTCTCTCAAATGGATAACTCGTTATACTG
>NZ_JAJENT010000601.1:0-14253 GCF_035615515.1 Phormidium sp. CCY1219 | reverse complement strand
CTCCATTTCCCCTGGCTCTCATCCCGACGCTCACCAAGCACGGGTAGAGCGCGGGGCTTCCCGCCGAGAAGCTAAATTTGCTTCCCCTACCACGTTGAAGTCGTTTAAATCAAGCGCACTTGAACTCGGTTTTGCGTATCTAATTCGTTACCAATTCATTCCTCTTTCACGGAGAAGGTTTCTAACCGCCCCTGAATTGAAGCCGTAGGGGGTGCAATCCCCAGAGTATGCCACCCCTTAAACCCGCCTAAGAACCAGATAAGCGGTTGAGAATTTCTGGATTGTACAGTCGCAGATAATTCCAGTAGTTCTCAAACACATTAATCACGTAGCCTTTCGTTTCCGGGAAAGGAATCTGTTCGACGAACTCATCGGGATCCGTTAGGCCAAACTCATCCACCCACTCAGCCACCTTACCCGGACCGGCGTTGTAACTTGCCACCGCCAACATCGAGTTATTTTTGTACTGTCGGTGGGTAAAACTGAGAAACCAACTGCCGAGCCTGATATTGTCATTTGGATTATCCAGATCGTACTCCTTGAGACCGATACTATCCGCGACCCATTCCCCGGTTTCTGGCATCACCTGCATTAACCCCACCGCACCGACCACGGAACGAATTTTAGGCATAAAACGGGACTCTTGGCGAATTAATGCGGTCACGAGGAGTGGATTGAGTTCATTAGCGCGAGACCACTTGAGAATCGGATCGAGATAAGGGAAGGGATAAAGGGCTTCCCAGTAATGAGGTTTTTGCTCGATCGCCTTATATTCGGCTCGTTCTTCCGGGGTATCGCGCCATGCCAAACTCGAGACCATAAACAGAGCATCGAGATTATCCCCAACGCCGAGTCGGATCAAACCATCGGTAAACTGTTCGGCCACTGTGGGATCCATGCGATTGGTAAATTCCACTTGCCACAGACGCCAGGCATCTTGATCTTGAGCGAGTTGGTAAAGTTCTTTTAACTGTTCCGAACCGGCAGGAACTTCAACTCGTTCCGTTTGTCGCACCACTTCCGGGTTGAGATCGCGCACCGAGGTAAAGTCGCCCACATCCCAGCCGAGATGGACCGCCGAGCGCCAAGCATAGTACGAGTCGGTATCATTGTACAGCACGTCCTCAAACACAGCGCGGGCTTGTTTGTCTTGTTCCAGACGCTTTGCCCACAGGCCGGCCCAAAAGCCTGCTTCGGCAGCCAAATCGCTATCCGGGTTTTCCTCGCGCAGTTGTAAAGCCCATTTTTTTGCTTCTTCAAAATCCTTAATCGTGGCGCTTTGCTGGGCTAAGCTCCAGCGTAGTTTGGCCGCCGCCTCGGAATCGCTATACTCACTCAAGATGGCTTGACGCGCTTCTTCGGCAGAACTTTTGCTACCCAGTTCGTCGAGGAGTTCGGCGCGTTCGAAGAGAGCCTCGGGGGCGCGTTCGGGAAAGCGTTCGAGCACTTCCTCGATATAGGGAGCCGCTTCTTTCGGTTCCAGGAGTCGGATCAATCGCAACAGACCCAAGCCGGTTTGTTCGCTATCGGGAAAGTCGAAATTGAGACGTTTGTAGGCTGCGATCGCTCCTGTTTTATCCCCAGAAACCTGACGTCCCCGGGCCACACGGTAAGCGCTCTGAGCGGTCCAAGGCGCGCGGGCGTAGGCTTGAGCACCTTTGCCGTACTCTTGCTTTTCCCAATAGCCAAAGGCGATCGCTTCCCAGTTTTCCTGAGTGAGGCGCGATTCATGTTTCTCTATCAAGGTTTCCAAGTAAGACTGGTAATTTTCCAGGTAAATGCCATGTTTGGCGATCGGCAAGAGTAATTCCAAGTCGTCTGGGTTGTCTTTCAGGAGAGTTTGGGCAATTTCCACACTGCGCGGATGAGCGGGAAAACGAGCGATCGCTTCATCCCAATATTTTGGCTCGCTTTTGCCCAAGGCATATAACGCTTCCGCCGCCACGGGGGAGTCAGGATACTCATCGAGCAATGCTTGCCAGGTGTCGCGAGCTTTCTCGGGATTTCCCTTAACTTCGTAGGCGCGGGCCGTTGTCTTCAAAACGTAGGGAGCGAGAATAGAATAGTCGTTTTCCAGGTTTTCCAGCCACTGGAGGGCTTCATCTGCTTTCCCGGCTTCGAGCAAATCCTGAGCTAACAGATAACGAGCCTGAACGCGATCGGGTTTTTTGTCTCCTTTAGCAAGGCGTTTGAGTTCGGCTTCTCGTTCCTCGGGTTTGAGCAGTGCCAAAGGCTTCACTGCCGACTTGGATGCCATCAGCCCATCTATTTTCAGGACTTTCGGCGTTTGCTCGGCCAATTCGAGCCATGTTTTGATCGGCACTGCAGCACCGATTAACATGACAAACAGCGCGATTCCCACAGCTACAGAAACTTTATTGGATCTTTGCTTTTTCGTAAACATCACGTTTCCCCGTCCCAGACCAGCAACAGATTAATTGTAGTTTTTTTAATGTTTATTTGTCCGAGGAGCTAACAGCCCCACGCAGTTAGAGCGATCGCCCTCAAACAGGTCCGCGAAGATTCCTTCGTCCTACGATCGCCGACAGAGTACCCAGCGTAATTCTACTGGCGGAGTTTGGGCGAAAGGAAAAATATTGCGTCCCGTGGCCCAACCCGCAAACCAAGCGGTGGGGGGCCATGCCTCGGGAGGCAGATGCAGGCGTTCGTATTCATACACCGACTCATCGGAGATAATTTCCCAAGGCAAACCTGCCATTGCTTCGGCGAGTTCATCCCGCGTCATCAGATAGCTCCAGACCACTTCTGCCATTTGGCGCACTTGTTCGGGGGGGTGGTACCCTTCTACGGTTAGGAACGCATTAAACAACAGGAATCCGCCCGGTTGCACTGCGTTGCTCAGTTTTGTCAGCAGCTTGGAGACGCTATCGCGATCGCGGAAATGAGAAATCACTTCCGAAACCACGGCAAGTTTATAGGAACCGGGAGTTAATTTCAGTTTTGGATTGAGAATATTACCTTGGATAATCCGGACGGGCAACTGATGGGTTTGTGCCTCGGAAAACATTTTTTGCGCGAACACGGGGGTAAGTTCTACTGCATCCACCGGGTGGCCTTTTCTGGCCAAGGGAAAGGTATTGCGACCGGTGCCCGCACCCACATCCAGAATCGGCGATCGCGCTGGATCCCTCAGTGTGGCCGCCACATCGAGCAGTTTTGCATCGGCATGGCTGCCAAACAATGGGCCGGTGCGATGTTTGACCCAGCCATTGTATTTCTCCTCGAGGGAGGATATCTCCACCGTGGCGTTGACTTGCAGTCCACTGGTTAACCCCTGGGTGGGGGAGGGCGGACCGTATTTGAAGATTAAGCGGGCGTGGGGAGACGCTTGAAATCCTGCACTCAGTTTGCTGGCGAAGTTTTGCCGCAAAGCCTGAATTTCTTCTGGGGTGAGGTTTTGGCCCAGCGCGCTGAGAACCCCGAGTGCAAGTTGTATGTGTTCCTCGAGCATTTCGGGAATGCAGGGCATGACAATCTGTCCGGTGGCACCGGTCAGACTCTTAAACTTTTTCCGCAAAATTTGCTCTAAAACCGTGGGATCCCGGACAACCGGATCCGGCTTGGCGTCAGGCAGGGGGGTCTGTGCCGCAGGGAAATTGGCAGGAGTCTGCGGTGAAGGATAGGTAGGTTGCTCAAAGGCTTCCGAAACCAAGGCTCATTCTCCAATTCGTTCTAAGAATCCAGGGTATAGCAGTTTGGATGGGAATGAAGCGAGCGATCGCGCCACAAAGATTGGGGGCCAAAGGGGCGATCGCAAAAAAGCGGTTTAAGCGAGATGGAAACCCCCATCTTTTACCGATAGCAGATTACCATAGCATAACCCGCGATCGCCCGAGGCAGGAGGTGGCTGCTGGGGGAACTGAGGAAATGCAAAGATTGCGGATGTCCGCTAACCTGAGAAGAATGTCAATCTCGATCCATACTGATAGTGTTGCGATTTGTTACTCATTCAGGTAGAACGAGGAATGGAATTTAAAGGAACGGATACGCCCCGTTTGGAATGGTCTGGCGATGCCCTAGCGGTGGGTTTGTTTGAAGATGCGGTGGAAATCTCTGGAGAGTTGGCGAAGCTGGATGAAAAGCTCTCCGGCACCCTGAAGGAACTGATTGAGGAAGCCGAGTTTAAGGGCAAAGAAGGCAGCAGTGCGGTGACTCGGGTAGGGCCTGGCGCGATCCGCAAAATTATTGTGGTGGGTTTGGGTAAACCCGAGGCGCTGAAACTCGAGACTTTCAGACTGGCTGCTGCCGCCGCCGCCCGCTTGGCGAAGAAGGAAAAGTGCAAAATCCTCGCCATTGACCTACCTACTTACAATGATGCCCCGGATGCTACGGCAGAGGCGATTGTGGAAGGGGTTGAGTTAGCTTTGTTTAAGGATAATCGCTTTAAGTCCGAGCCGGAAGACACTGGACCTGGGGTCGAACGAGTGGAGTTGCTGGGTCTGGCGGGTCAGGAGGCGGCAATTTCTCGCGCTCAGCTCCTTTGTAGTGGGGTAAATTTGGCCCGGGAACTGGTGGCGGCCCCTGCGAATAGCGTGACGCCCCTAACGATGGCGGATATGGCGAAGGAGTTAGCTTCGCAATACGGTCTGGAATTGGAAATTCTGGAGAAGGAAGATTGCGAAAAACTCGGGATGGGCGCGTTTTTGGGGGTGGCGCAAGCGTCGAATATGCCGCCGAAGTTTATCCATATGACTTACAAGCCCCAGGGGACGCCCCGTCGGAAACTGGCGATCGTGGGTAAGGGTCTGACGTTTGACTCGGGGGGTCTGAATTTGAAACCCTCGGGTAGCGGCATCGAAACGATGAAGATGGATATGGGCGGATCGGCGACTGCGTTTGGGGCGGCTAAAGCGATCGCCCAATTGAAGCCGGATGTGGAGGTTCATTTCATCGCCGCCGTTACGGAAAATATGATCGGCGGTAATGCAATGCACCCGGGGGATATCCTGACGGCTTCTAATGGGAAAACGATTGAGGTGAATAATACGGATGCTGAAGGTCGCTTAACTCTCGCGGATGCTTTGGTATTTACGGAAAAGTTGGGGGTGGATGCGATTGTGGATCTCGCTACCCTCACTGGGGCTTGTGTGGTGGCCCTCGGTGATGATATTGCCGGCTTGTGGAGTCCGGATGATGCGATCGCTGATGAACTGTTGAAAGCTGCGGAAAGAGCCGGTGAAAAATTCTGGCGGATGCCTTTGGAAGAACCTTATTTTGAAGGATTGAAATCTCTGCACGCGGATATGAAAAACACCGGTCCTCGTGCGGGTGGCTCTATTACGGCGACCCTCTTCCTCAAGCAATTCGTTGAGAATACTCCTTGGATCCACTTAGATATTGCCGGACCGGTTTGGACCGATAAAGACAAAGGCTACAACAGTGCAGGTGCTACTGGCTTCGGGGTTCGCACTTTGGTTCGCTGGGCGTTAGTATAATTCTCTGGGAGAAAAAGCTGGGCGCGCCCAGCTTTTTCTCCGATTTTATATACCTTTCTCACTCAATCCCTTCAAACAAAGAAATGCGATCGCCATTCTCTCTCCCTTCCACCGAGAGGGGCGATCGCATTTCTATTTTACTGATTCATGCTTCAGCCAGTTGACAGTTCGCTCTTTTTATTTCTCCTTTCCCTGGCCGATCGCCCTTCAGGAGACAGGCGATCGGATCGGGGTTTTCCCTTTCATATTCTACCTTAAGGGGTACGATGCAAATCAGTTTTTCCTTCTGGAGAAAGGCGACAGGTTTCCCTCAAGTCTTATTACTTAAGCAAGGAGGAATATCAGCGATATCAACCGTTGCCAATTTGGCAGAACAAGCCGGGACTAACTGCCTATCGTTTGAGTTTTATCCCGATAAAAACCTTCCAGCCCATTTTGGCAAATGGTTTGAAAAGAGCCAATTTCTCCCCCACCGCAAACCCCTCACAAATATACCGTGAGCGATCGCCTTGGCTTCCAGGGACGATGGCAGTTTGCCCATCCCCAGCGCTTTTCCCCTGCCCGATGTGGAGGAGCTGCTCCCGGCAGTAAAATCAGCGTGGGGGGAAGTGCGGCAGAAAACTCCCCCATCTGCTTGGCGCTGAATCTTGTCACACAGGAGACATTTTTATCGACCATTAGATGAATATTTTGCATTTCTCTACCGAGAGAGGGATGGATGCGATTGTCCTCTTTCTACTGGTATTAATTTATAAAAAATCAGATAATTTTTTTTGAAGAAAATTTAAAGTTGCGAGAAAATCCGTAAAAACACTGGGCAAATTTCCAAAAGTATGTAAAAGTGAACGAAAGGCAATCCAATTGCCTGCAAAATTACGGATATAAAGTAATTGTTTACACCATTTCCCACACCGTAGAAGATCCATTCACTTTGCCCTGTGGGAAAGCCACCTCACCCTCGAATAATCGGAACATTGCCGGAGCTATGGCTTCGGGACGGACTGTGAATCGAGGGGGAAATAGACTGAGAGGCTAGCTCGCAATCTCTAACAGAGCGTGGGATACATAATTAGGCAAACAAGTGCTTTCAATCTCTAAATTTAATGCCAAATAAAAGTTGTTATCAGGGAATGCAAATGAAATTCATCAAAACAGTATGGGGTTTAACACTGGTTGGGTTTATGCTGCCCGGGATCGCCCCGGCACAGGCAGGCTCGCCGAACGATGGGAGGGCACTTCAGCCTTCCCAAGATCGGCTCAAGCTCGTGGATAAACGCAAGAATGCCCTGACCCGGGGGATTAACCTCAGCCATTGGTTTGCCCAACACGACCACTATCATCCGACTCATATGGAAAACTTCATCACCGATGAAGACTTCGATCGCATCGAGGAGTTAGGATTCCAACACGTGCGGCTGCCCGTGGATCCAGAACTGCTCCTAGATGAGAGCAATCCAGAAACCCTCGATGGCCCATATCTCGAATATTTAGATGGGGCGCTCGATGAGTTGCACGATCGCAACATCAGCGCGATCGTGGATCTGCAAGCGCAAGACAGCATGAAAGACCGACTGGTAAACGATGATGCCTTTGTGGATACCTATACCCAATTTGCGGGGGCACTCGCCGAACACCTCAGTCCCCGGGATCCGAATAAGTTGTTTCTGGAAGGACTCAACGAGCCATCCTTCAACTTTTTTGCGCCAGAAGATGTAGATCCCGTGAAACGCTGGGATTGGGTACAGAAGCAAATGCTCGAGGAAATGCGAGCCGGCGCGCCCAATCATACCTTGATTGCTACCACCTATGATTGGAGCGGAATTGATAGTTTAGAAACCCTGACTCCCGTAGAAGATCCGAATGTGGTGTATAACTTTCACTTCTACGAACCCATGAGCGTCACCCATCAGGGAGCGGATTGGATCGATGATGAATTTGCCGAGATCGCCAATTTACCCTATCCTTTCAATCGCGCCGAGTGCGACGCAGTAATCGACAGCCTCAGCGAGGGCAACGCCTTGGAACGAGCGCAACGGTATTGCGATGGCGAGTGGGACGCACAGATAATTGACGCGCGAATTGCCAAAGCTGCCGATTGGGCAACGAAACACGACGTGCGGCTGACTGCCAATGAATTTGGGGTATATCGTAATTTTATCGACCCTGAAGACCGCGCTCGCTGGATCGGCGATACGCGCTCGGCCCTGGAAAAATACGATATTGGATGGGCAATGTGGGATTATACCGGCGGATTCGGTGTAATGGATAAAACCGAAGATGGAGAACGGATCGTGAACCAGGCGATCGTGGAAGCGTTAGGATTGCCTGGGTTAGACGAAGAGATGGAAACCGAGGCACCCGCTCCTACAGAGAAAGCCACAGAAAACCCGGAACCAGAGCAACCCGCTACTACAGATAAAACTACAGAGGATAGGAAAAATCAAGACCCAGTTGAGGAACTGGAGTTCAACCCGGTGGTTGCCAAGGTAGAAAATAACGATACTGAGGAGAAAACCGAGTCCGGTGAGACATCAGAGGGAGAAAGAACCACCCCTCAAGAGCCGACGATAAATGCGAACGTCATTCCCCCAGGGTTCTCGAAGGCAGAGGAAAGGGAGACGCCGCGCAAGGTACCCGAACCTTCTGCGATCGCTTCCTTAGCTTTTTTCGCGGTGGGGACTGGGGCGCTCAAACGGCAGCACGATCGACGCTGTTAAACTTGACCTGAAGGGAAGGCGATCGCCACCGAATTTGCCAGAAGGTGACAACGCTTACCAGGGGATAGCGCAGGGCTGGTGCGAGAAAAAAGACAAAAAAAGGGAGTGGCGATCGCCCACCCCCAATTTTGGGACCACTAGGGTGAAAAACCACCACCCTATTGCCTAGAGATTACGCCAACACAATATAATCCGAATCGATCGCGGCCATTCGTTCGGCATCCACCAAAGCCTGATACACCATCGCGGCAACTTCGGCGCGGGTGGCTTCGCGAGTGGGTTCGAGATTTTCTTTCTGCGGATAGCTGACGATCAAGCTCTTGCTGGTTGCGGTGGCCACTTCATCCTTGGCATACTCGGGAATGGTCGCACTATCGGTAAACCGGGCCAAGTCGGTGGCATCGCCACCGGACAAGCCGAGTCCGTTCACCAGAGAAACCAGAACCTGAGCGCGCTGGATATTCTCGTTCGGCTTAAAGGTATTGTCGGGATAACCGGAAACAAACCCGCCCTTGTATGCCGTTTGCACCGCCACATAGCCCCAGAAATCTTCTGGCAAGTCGCTGAAGGTTGCCGCTTCGCGTGTGGCTTCTGGGTTGAACGCTTTCGTCAGTAAAGCGGCGTACTCGGCGCGAGTCATGTTAGCATCCGGCTTAAAGGTGCCATCGGGATGACCGCTAATCAGCCCTTCATTGTATAGCGAAACCACGAATTTCTCGGCCCAGTGACCGGCCAAGTCGCTGAAGGGGGAGTTAGAAGTGTCTTCCGCGACCACAATGTTGGGGGAATCCACAGCGATCGCCTCTCCCATCGCCACCAAGGCTTGATAGATCGACCCTGCCACTTCAGCGCGGCTGATCTCGCGCATCGGGTTGAGTTCGTCCAGGTTCGGATAGTTGACCACCATACCTTGTTGCGTAGCGGTAGCCACTTCATCGGTGGCATAGCTCGGGATTTGGGCGCGATCGCTGTAATACCCTAAACTTGCCACATCGCCGCCACTCAGTTGCAGCCCATTCACCAAGGACACCAACGCCTGCACGCGGGTTAGTTTATCGTTAGGACGGAAGGTACCATCGGGGAAGCCGGCAATAAAGCCCATGCGGTTCGCCTTGATAATCGCATCCGTGGCCCAGAAATCTGCCGCCACATCGGAAAACTCAGTGGCTTCGCGCACATACGCCTTGTCGAACGCTTTGGCAATAATCGCCGCATATTGAGCGCGAGTCAGGGAATCATCCGGCTTAAACGTACCATCGGGGAAACCGCTGATGAATCCTTTATCCACCATTGCGTTAATAAAGGAAGCACCCCAGTGATCCGCCACGTCAGTGAGTTCGGTGGGCTGTTCCGGAGTTTCGTCCGGAGTTTCGTCCGGCGTTTCGTCCGGAGTTTCGTCCGGCGTTTCGTCCGGCGTTTCGTCCGGCGTCGGAGTGGGAACCTCACTGGTGAGAAACTCCACTTCCCCTTTCACCTTCGTGGGGGACAGTTCATTTCCCACACTGATAATTTTCTTGGAACTGGCATTTTGCAGGTCGTACCGACCGTTGTCGCGCACGATATTTTCTGCCGGATCTTCGCTGCTGCCCATATCCGGGAGGGCGTTTTGCGTCACCACAATGCCATCGGACTCATTTTTTTCGATGATATTTTTGCGAAGTACCGGTCGCGCTTCCTCGGTAATCACGACGCCAGAGCGGTTCTCGAAGATTTTGTTTTCGATCGCCAAGGGTGCGGATTGCTTGCCCAGGTTGAGGGCATAGCCGGTTTTTTGAAAGACATTGCCCCGGATTTCGCCTTTCGCTGTGGCCACAAAGGAGACACCATTACCGGCGTTTTGGAAGAAGACGTTATTCACAATCATCGGTTTGGCGCTACCGCTGGCGAAGATGCCTTCGCGGGCCGAATTGGCCAGGGTGCTGTTGGCGATCGTGGCGGTGGTTGAATCGATCCACACGCCGGTGCCGCCCACTTGGCGGTTGGTGACGGTGACGCCGCGCAGTTCGGAACCTTCTTCCATATAGACGGTCATGTTTTGGCCGGCCCATACGGGAATAATTTTCTTTCCGCCGCCTTCGATCGCGATTTTTTCGCCTTTGCTGGCTTCGTCACCAACAAGTTTGACGCCTGCTGGGATAACCAGGGGAAACTGCTCGCCCGAACCTGCGTTATAATTGCCGGCAGAAAGTTTGATGGTGGTGCCGGATGTTGCTTTTTTCAGTGCTTCGGTCAGGGTTTTTAAGGGAGCCGTCTGGCTACCGGCAGCAGAATTGTCACCACTGGTTGGATTGACGTAAAGTGTAGCCATAATTGAAGTGTGTTTGAAGGTTTGCTAGAATTCAAAGCGGCGATTTGAGAGGATGTTTTTTGGATTGCCAAGGCATTGGATGAAGGGTGGTAGATGTGATGGCGATAGAAGTACCCGATAAAACCGCTCCCCACCTGTTGCCAAAATGCGCGATCGCGAGCTTTGTTTTTTAAACATCCTCATTTGCCGCATTTGTTTACACTCTACGTGCTAGAATCGGGGGGTTTGGGAGGCAAACGGTCACAAGTGAAATTGGCACAAAATTTGCGATCGCTGTTGCGCGTGAAAGATGCACTGCGTTACTCTCTAGGCATTCAATTCTAGGCAGATGAACAGTGGTGACACTCATCCGATTGTCACCAGAAGGGGGTATCCTGAATAAGATGCGAACCGTTTTCGTGGGGTGAAAGCAGCATGATTGAAGTGGAGCATTTGAGCAAAACCTATGGTTCGACCCCAGCAATTGAAGATGTCACCTTTACGGTAGAACCCGGGGAAATTCTCGGGTTTTTGGGGCCAAATGGGGCGGGGAAAACTACCACCATGCGAATTTTAGCCGGATACCTCCCCGCGAATCGCGGGACGGCGAAGATTGCCGGCTATGAGGTGCATGAAAATTCCCTCGCAGTACGACAGCGAATCGGCTATTTACCCGAGACGCCCCCGCTTTATCCGGAGATGACCGTGGAGGGATTCTTGCATTTCGTGGCGCGTTTGAAGCTGGTCAGTCCGGGCGATCGCGCCGCACAAGTGGATCGGGCGATCGAACGGTGCAATCTGAAGGAAAAACGCCATGTCTTGATTCGCAAACTCTCGAAGGGGTTTCGTCAGCGGGTGGGCCTGGCCCAAGCCCTGGTCCACGATCCGCCGGTGATTATTTTAGATGAACCCACCGTGGGTCTCGATCCGCGCCAAATTATCGACGTGCGGAATTTAATCAAGCGTCTCGCCGGAGACCATACCATTATTTTGTCCACCCATATTTTGCCCGAGGTGAGCATGACCTGTACTCGGGTGGCGATTATTAATGGCGGTCAAGTGGTGGCGACCGGTTCCCCGGAGGATTTGACGAGTCAACTCACCGGCGGATCCGCTTATGAATTGGAAGGGGCGCGGGACGAACAACCGGATACGGATCCGTTAATCGCGGCGTTATCCGCTTTGCCCAATTTGCGATCGGTGGAATTGCTGCGCGATGACAAGCTTCCGTCTCATCGATATAAGATCCGCGCGATCGCCGAACCGGGAACGGAACCCGGACCGGATATTGTCGGCGCTTTTGTCTCCACCGGGTTTTCTTTGCACGAAATGCGGCGAACTCGGGCAAATCTCGAGGATCTGTTCTTGCAACTAACCACGGAAGAACATCACCCGGCGTTACCCACACAGGAGGTGGCCTGGGACTCAGAGGGCGCTGAGTTACACTCTACCCCAGAACCCGTATTAGAGGCAGAAGAAATCTCGGAAGACGATCGGGCACACACTGCTGAAGGAGACGAATAAATGGGCATTATTTTCGCCAATGTGATGGCCATCTACCGCAAGGAATTACAGAGTTATTTTGTATCGCCACTGGCGTATGCGATCGCTGGCGTTTTTTGGCTGATTGCTGGCATTTTCTTGGTGGCGATGCTCCTCGGCCCTGAGGGCATCATTCAACAAGTGGCCATGATGGATGTGCAAGGACAACAAATGAATATCCCCATTCCCGCTATCGATGTTGCCTATCAATTCCTGCAAAATTTTTTGGCAATCATGGGCAATCTGTCTTTATTTGTGTTGCCGATTTTGTCGATGGGATTGTATGCCGAAGAACGCAAGCGCGGCACGTTGGAATTGCTGGCCACTTCGCCGATTACGAACTGGGCAGTGGCTACGGGGAAATTGTTGGGAGTGGTCACGTTTTTTATCGCGATGGTGTTGCCGTTATTGGCGTTAGAAGCCATTGCGTTAACTGCTTCCAATCCTCCCCTACCGCTTACCGTGCCCTTGCTCGGACATTTGGGATTGATCTTGCTCGGGGCCGCCGTGCTGTCTCTGGGCATGTTCGTTTCTTCTTTAACCGATAGCACGATTTTATCGGCAGTTTTGACGTTTTCTTTGGTATTATTTCTCTGGATTATCGATGTGGTGGCCAATAATGTGGGCGGGGTTCTCGGCGATGCTTTGGAGCATTTATCGTTACTGAAACATTACAGCACTCTGATTCGGGGACAACTGGATCCGAGCAGTTTGATTTTATTTGCCAGTTATGTGGTTTTAGGCATCTTTCTCACCGCCCAGTCGATTGATGCTTTGCGCTTCCAACGGAGTTAGAAATTCAGAATGGGGGAGGAGTCGGGAAGAACAATCCCCTCCCCCGCCGTGAATTCTTAATCGTGCATTCTCTTATCGCTTCTATTTGCAGATGAAAAGCCTGGAAGAAAAAACGCCAAAAACCTTGAAAAAATTGTTCAATTATGGTATATGGTTTGGCCTTGCCCTGACGATCGCCGGTTTCGTGGCGGGGTTCTTGTCGGGGTGGGATCCGATTTCGATTGGCGTGACGAGTGCCGGGGTTGCGATCGTCGGGTTGTGGCTTCTGTGGACGATCGCTACCCAGGAGGGAGTTTTCAACCCCCGTTCCGCCGAAGCGGGAACCAATGCGGCGATCGCCACTCTCTCGGCGATCGCGATTTTGGCGGCGATTAATTTTCTCGCCGTCACCTACACCGACCCCCTCGACCTCACGGAAAATCAACGCTTTAGCCTCGCCCCGCAAACTCAGCAGTTAGTGCGGAATTTGCCCAAACCGGTGAAGGTGGTGGTGTTCGATCGCACCCGCAATCCCGCCGATGTGGAATTACTGAAAAACTATCGCCGCCAAGCACCCCATCTGTTCGATTTTGAATATGTAGACCCGCAAAAACAACCCGCCCTGGCGCAACAGTTTGAAGTCAAAAGCTTTGGAGAAGTCTATTTGGCAAGTGCCGATGCAGAACGTCGCCAATTCGTCCAAGGAGCGAATCAAGGGGCGGGACTTTCGGAAGCCAAACTCACCAGCAGTTTGGAGCAGTTTACCAGCGATCGCACCTATCAAGTCTATTTTCTCCAAGGTCACGGGGAACGTCCTTTGGAAGAAGGTCGCGGGGCGATTTCCCAAGCGATCGCCACCTTAAACGAAACCAACTTCACCACCGAACCCCTAAACTTGGCCCGGGGTGCCGGTGTACCGGAAGATGCCTCGGTGGTGGTGGTAGCAGGTCCGCAACAACCCCTGTTTGAAGCGGAAGTCACCGCTTTGCAAGACTACCTCGATCGCGGCGGAAGTCTGTTGCTGATGCTCGATCCGGATACCAATCCCGGTTTGGATCCCCTCCTGGAAGCATGGGGCCTTCAATTGGACGACAGTATCGCGATCGATTCTTCCGGAAGTGGCGGATTACTCGGCTTAGGTCCGGCAACTCCATTAGTCACCAACTATGGCGATCACCCAATTGTCGAGGACTTTCGCGGCGGCTACTCCTTCTATCCCTTGGCCCGCCCCATTCAAACTCAAGCGGTAGAAGGCATCGAAAGCACCCCGTTATTACTCACCAGCGAGCAAAGTTGGGCGGAATCCACCCCCGAAAATGCAGAGTTGGAATTTAATCCGGAAAGCGATCGGGCCGGTCCTCTCACCTTGGGAGTCGCCCTCAACCGCACTCCCAGCAATCAGGAAGAACCCGCCGCCGAGGAAGAACCCGCCGCCGAGGAAGAACCCGCCGCCGAGGAAGAACCCGCCGCCGAGGAA
>NZ_JAJENT010000600.1:0-201 GCF_035615515.1 Phormidium sp. CCY1219 | reverse complement strand
ACCCGTCGTTGGACTTTTGCCCAATTGATGGTATTCCATGCATTGTTCGTAGTCTTGTCTCTCGCTATTGCCATTTTAACTGCTACTGTTCACTTTACAATTTGGTTGGCCTGAGTCCGTCAGCTTATCCATACCCATTACAGGTAGGCAGAAAGCTTCTGACTCAATCTCATCCCAACTAGGACTTGCGCTTACACTTAT
>NZ_JAJENT010000599.1:0-227 GCF_035615515.1 Phormidium sp. CCY1219 | reverse complement strand
AAAACGGGTAAAATCCCGGGGAAGTTTGACTTGCATCGCCTCATGGCTTCTAATCGTCATTTTCAAGCAATGTACTCTCAATCGGCCCAGCAGTGTCTAACCACCGTTGCTGAATCGTTTAAGTCATTTTTTGGGCTACTAAGAGGAATCACTCAAGGGACGGTGACGCAGAAACCGAAACTTCCTAACTATAGAAAGCCCGGATTGAACCTTGTCACCTATCCAAA
>NZ_JAJENT010000598.1:0-15266 GCF_035615515.1 Phormidium sp. CCY1219 | reverse complement strand
CATCGCCCCAACATATACCGAGAATTGGCAATTTTATAAATTTTTCCAGTATCCTCATCCAAGGATTCCGCTATCTGTAAAGCAGCTTCAAACCCAGATAAAGCATCCTGATATTGCTGGATATCAAACTGCAAACTTGCTGAATCATAAAGACAAGTGTATTCCGACACTAGCTCTTTGAGTTCCCGGAATAAACCTAACTGAACTTGATAATATTCAAAGGTGCGATCGAATTTTTCCGACCGTTTAGAAATATCAATTAACCAACCTAAGGTTTCTTTTTGGGCAGCGCGATCGCCCAACTCTTGCGCCACCACCAAACGGCGATCGAAATACTCTAATGCTTTCGCTAAATCTCCCAATTCCCGATAACTACAGCCCAACCAAGCTAAAGCAAAACTTTTGCGGCAATCGTCTTGCAAAGCCTCGGCAATTTCCAGCATTTGCGAATAAGAAATAACCGCCTCTTGGAACGCCTGATTATTATATTGAATTCTGCCTATATTGCCTAAAATTTCCCCTTTTAAACCCGCATCTTTCCAAGCATCCGCCACTTGAAGCTGCCACGCCAAAATCCCATTTAACTTATCAAAATGTTTAGCATTCACATATCGGTCAAGCGCTTGATTAACCTGCTGCCAAACCTGAGAACAAAAATCATCTTGATTAAACAATCGCCATAACCAATATGCTTGACAAAAAGCCTGAACGGCCAGCCAATCCTCACCTAAGAATTCTTGAGTAAACCCCAGATAATATTGCGCCACCGCTTGATGCCATTGATTCCCCAGTTCCTGCGCCAAATTCAGATATTCCGTCAGGGTAGCGACTGCTTCGTACCATTGTTGCCCCCGATAATAGGCAATTCCCAAGTTTCCCAGGATTTCGCATTCCACCGAACGATTATCCTGGGGAGATTCGGCGCGATCGCCTCGCTTCCTCAGTTTGATTAACTGTTCTTGTAAGGCAGCAATTTGCCCTTCAGGAGTTGGATCGCTCATGGGTAAATCCCTACTTTACCAGTTCTTTTACTTTAACCTAACTTTCAACCGAGGTCTATTAATTGAAACAATTCTTTACAACCAGATTTTTTGTGTGTAGCAAACAGGGCATCGTGCCCCCGATCGCGCAAACCCAATCCCACGGCGATCGGGGGATGCAAATCGCCGAGGGATACCATTGTGGTTAACACAATTCGATTCATTACGCACACTCCACGAGGAATGGCATTATTTTAGCCATTTTTGTGCGTAACCACCATCGACCAACTATTGAGAATGCCAGTCTTTTGGTTGCGGGTGTCGCGGATTTCCAGGGTCCACAATCCGCCTAAGGGCAACCCTTCAAATTCGCTCAGATTGCCTTCGGGGCGGAAGATTTGGACGTTAGGATTGCCTGCAGCTGCGATGGGCAATTCTCCCTCATCATCTAAGGTAATGTCGGTGAGGGTTTTATTGCCCAGATTGCTAAACAGTTGCACGCGGGTTCCCTGGGGATGTTCGAGGAAGACTTCCAAATCTTGCGTGCGATCGTGGGCGAGACTCAGTTGCAGGTTGACGTCCACAATAGTGCTTGCATCGCCGATATCCAGGGTCGATCGCAAGTTGTCCATATCCGGAATCGCCAGGTTTGCATCGCTGCTGGTATAGGTTTGCTGCACTTCGATCGCCTCTGCGGGTTCCTCGGAGGTGCTGGAGGAGGGAGTTTCCGCCGCCGAGTTCCCATCGTCAACCACCGGGTCTTCTGCTGGCGCTTCGGGTTCGGCGATCGCCTCCTCGGTTTCGGGCAGTGTTTCCTCACTCGGCGCGATCGCATCTTCCGCTTCCTCGCCGATCGCTGTTTCTTCGCTCTCTTCATCGGCGATCGGTTCGTCATTTACCTCTACATCCATTATGATTTCCCCATTATTGCTCTGCGCGCTATCATCCTCGGGCAGATCGGCGCTGGAATTCTCCACTTGGGATACTTCCTCATCGGTATCCTCACTCACCGGATCCGGTGAGGTGGCGGGAGGGGTGACAGGGGTGGCAATTTCGTCGCTATCGTCACTGACTGGATCGGGGGAAGTGCCAATCGCTTCGCTATCTTCACTCGCCGAAGTCTCCTCGGTTGGGGGAATTTCTTCGCTGTTGGTGTCATCTACTGTAGGAGTCGGGGCATTTCCTTGTGAGTCGCTATCGGTGGTATTGCTATCGGGATTATTGGCAGGAGTTTGGTTCGAGTTAGCATTGCCATTATTATTGCTATTGGCATTATTGGCAGCAGTTTGGTTCGAGTTAGCATTGCCGTTATTATTGCTATTGGGATTATTGGCAGCAGTTTGGTTCGAGTTAGCATTGCCATTATTATTGCTATTGGGATTGGTTTCACCGCGTGCGATCGCATTGGCATTTTCCGAGGCATTTGGCGGTACTGCGCCTTCAGAAATCGGGGTAGAATTGCCGGGATTGCGATCGCGATTTGTTGCCTGTGGCGGTCGGTTGGAATTGCCACTGGCGTTGGAATTGCCATTGCCATTAGAAGTGTTGCTGTTGCTACCTTCCGGGGCACCTTGGGTATCGCGTTGGACGCCGGGTAAGTTGCCCGGTTGGGGGTCGCGTGGGGCACCATGTTGGTCGCCCCATTGCGGATCTTTTTGGGTGACTAAACCGAGTTCGCCATTGGGTTCGGCGAGGTTTTGGTCTGCGCCACTGCTGTCACCTAAATCTAACAGGAAGTTGACCACATGAGGCGAAATCGATCGCACGATTGTCGGGTTTCCAAAGGGACTGAATGGGACGAGGAAACTGTTAAATTCACCCGTCCAATCAAACAAGCGATCGCCGCCGGTATTGGCCATTAGCACATCCAATCCGCCGCCACCAAAGGCAAAGTCAGCATCGGCATATTCCGGATCGTCCGGGCGATCGTTCGATCCGCCATTGGTATCGCGATTGTCATCGGCATCTAACAGGTCGTCACCCATTCCGCCGAACATGCGATCGTTGCGGGTTCCGCCCACTAACCAATCGTGGTCGTTATCGCCGAAGATATAATCTTTCCCATCGTCGATTTTGTTGCCATTGGCATCGGTTGCTTCAAAATTGAGCAAGAATCCGTCAATCTTCTGACGCGGGTTATAGGCGTCATACGCGGTCAGTTTGCGGGTAGTGGGGTCGTAACCCAAGGGGTCGAAATCGGTGACCGGATCGGCATTGTAGAATTGTGCTAATGCTTCAGCGCCGGAGATGGCATCGTCCCCTGCGCCGCCATGCAGGAAGTCATCGCCTAAACCGCCGTAGATGACATCGTTTGCGCCAGAGTCGAAGGCGATCCAGCGCGCTTCTTTCTTCAGGCGTCCGCTTTCGTGGACGATCGCGCCGATGAACGGACCGGGGATGCTGATGTCGCCTTCGCGATCGGGGGTATTGAGTCCGTATAAGGATTCGGTTTCGCCATTGCGACTGGTGAAGATGCGACCATCATCGCCGAGAATGCCGTCTTCGCCGGTACCGCCATAGATGCGATCGTATCCCATTCCGCCGAAGATATCGTCATCTTGGCCATTTCCGAACAGCACATCGTTGCCGGTCATGCCGTAGATGGCATCATCGCTGGTTTCACCATAAATCAGGTCGTGGCCACCGATCGCGTTGTTGCTGTCGCCGGGGGTATAGTCCAAGGTTGCGATCGCCCGAGGGACGATTCGCAGGGATTGACTGTAGTTATCGTAAGTAAAGGTGAGGAAGTCGCCGCCATAGGTGCCATTGGTGCCCACGAGGCGGAAAATATTGGCGTTGTCACCGGCGATCGCATCTGCATCTTTGGCGTGACCTTGCGGCGATTCGTCTCCCATATGGTTGCGATCGAGTTCGGTTCCCGCACCTCCGAAGACGGTATCTTCTCCATCCGGGCGCTGGTTCGGGGTGTCGTTCCCGAACAAACTGGAACTGCCACCGATGATATCATCTTGACCGGAATTGCCGAAAATCAGGTCTTCGCCGCCATTGCCTTCGATGTAGTCGTCGCCGTCATCGTTGCGTTCTACGGAGGGGTTGGTGGCGCTTACTGCTTCGGAAACGGAACTATCGCCTTGGATGACATCGTTACCCAGTTGTCCGAAAATGGCATCCTCACCTGCGCCTCCGGCGATCGCATCGTTGCCGTATTGTGCGGATTCGGTCTCGATGTGATGGTCGAATAATTCGATTTGCCGTTCTGCTGCATTGGTGGGATTGGGTTGACCTTCGGATGTGACTTGGGGATTGCCTGCGGCGTCGTAGATTATCTGGCCAGAGAGGGCGCGCATCCGAGGATTGCGGGTGTCGCTACTGCGTAAAATGCTGGCATTATCGCCGGCGATCGCATCGTTATCGGTACCGCCATCGATGGTGTCTTTGGTGTCGTCACCGCCGACTACATTATGTCCGCCGATGATATCGTCGTCGCCGCGATCGCCATATAAGCGATCGCTACCTTGTTGTCCGAGGATGATATCGTCGCCGCCATCTCCCTGTATCCATTCATCCCCACCCTTATCTGCCACGTGGGTATCGATGGCGGTAAAGGTAAAGGGTGGATTGGGTTGATTCAGGGGCAACTGGGTTAGTTGGATAATGCCTTCTACTTTCCCGTGGTCGCCGAATACCAAATCGTTTCCTTCTCCGGCGGTTATATTATCGCCCAAAGTGCCGCCAAACAGCAAGTCGTTCTGGTTCCCCCCGGCAATTAAGTCGCGATCGCCTTGGGTGGGATTGGTGGTGGTGACGCGATTGAGACTATTGAGATTGGCATCTAGGGTATAATCCAATTCGCCGTTATCTCCTAAGATGATATCGGTTCCTTCCAAACCATTGAGGGTATCGGTTCCGAATCCGCCTAACAGGGCATCGCCGCCGCTATTGCCTTCTACTACATCGTCACCGCCAATATGGGGGAATGTGGTTTCGATGCGTTCGATGGTGTGTTGTGCGGTGCGGAAAATTCGGGCATTATCGCCCTTCGCCACATCATCGCCGTCATTGCCATAAATGCGATCGCCGCCAATTCCAGTGGCATCATTGCCCCCGGACCCGCCTACCAAAATATCCTCACCTGCATTGCCGAAAATTTCATCGGTTCCGCCAAATTCGGGAGATTTGGTAATAATATCGTTTGCCTCGCCACTGCCGTCATTGCCAATAATTTGGCCATTATCGCCCAAAGCGACATCGTTGCCGTCATTGCCAGAAATGCGATCGTTGCCAATTCCGCCGATTAAATTGTCATTTCCGGTATTTCCTTGGATTTGGTCGTTTCCGCCGGCATCGTCAAATTGGGTGGCAATCCGTTCGATGGTATTTTCGGCATTTCGTTGGATGTAAGCGTGGTCTCCCACTGCCACATCATCGCCGTCATTGCCCGAAATTTCATCGTGATAATCGCCGCCAATTAGAATGTCCTCACCTGCATCGCCCGAAATGCGATCGTTGCCGCCGGTATTGGTATCGGTGGTGTAGATATCGTTGGCGTTATCGCTGCCATCGTTGCGGACTACTACGCCATTATCGCCTAAAGCGATATCGTTACCGTCATTTCCGGCAAGTTCGTCGTTACCGGCCCCTCCGAAAACGATATCATCCCCGTTGTTGCCCGCGATCGCATCATCGCCGCCATATTCCGGATCGGTGGTTTGGATGGATGTTACTTGGCGATCGCGCAATGAGACTCGTCCGCCATCGCCTACCAGAATATCCTCTCCGGTGGGGGTTTCGCTGCCACTCTCTTCCGCGAGTATATCGCCGAAAATGCGATCGTGGCCGGTTCCGCCAAAGGCGATGTCATCTCCTGCGCCGCTATCAATAGTATCATCGCCATCGGTGGCGTCGATTTGCGTCACCATGATATCCCGCGTCAGGGGGTCGCTATCACCAGTAAATCCGAGAACTTGGTTGGGATTGCCATCACCAGCGATCGCATCATCCTCGGTGTTCTCCGGATTGTCGCCCAGGGTGGCAACTACGCCTTTATCTCCAAATAGGATATCGTTGCCGGTATCGCCTTCTACGCGATCGCTATCTGCACCGCCAAAGGCCAAATCGCTGTCTGCGCCGCCGTTTAACCGATCGTTATTTTCGTCCCCTAACAGGGTATCTGCACCAAAATTGCCTTCGAGGGTATCGTTGCCGGCATGTCCGCGCATCAGATCGTTACCATCTTCGCCAAAGATGCGATCGCTGCCTTCGTTACCGGAAAGGGTATCATGTCCCTTTGTGCGCGGTAAAGGTGCGATGCGATCGCCATTCGCCTCAAAGTCGGAATCTCCCCAAATCTCGTCTTCCCCGGAATTGCCTTCGATGCGATCGGAACCGCTACCGCCGCCGATGGTATCGTTTCCGCTATCGCCAAACAGTTCGTCATTGTCCTCACCGCCACTGAGAATATCGGCATCTGCGCTGTCTGGATTGGCGAGAGTGAGAGTTCCATTAATATCTAAGGTCGAATCGCCCCAAATGCGATCGCTGCCTGTCCCCCCATCGAGATAGTCCGTATTTGCGCCACCGGCGATCGAGTCATCCCCTTCCCCACCGGCGATGGTATCGTTTCCGCTATCGCCACTGAGGATATCCGCTTCCGTCCCGCCTGCAATATTATCGTTACCGCCGCCACCAAAGATGCGATCGATGCCTTTCTCTCCGCTTAAGGCATCATCCCCACTACCACCAGATAAGGTATCGCTACCCGATCCGCCGATAATCGTCGCATTTCCGCTACTGCCGCCCCAGTCTATGCGATCGTCGCCAAATCCACCATCGATTTCCGCAGCGATCGTCACGTTCTCGAAAATAATGGTATCGTTTCCGCTACCGCCTAATGCGACAATACTCGATACATCCTTATAAGTTTGGGTTTGACCTAATGCGGACACAGTAATACTATTGCCATTTTGGGTAATAGTAAAGTGTTCGTCACCGTCAGTGGTATTTTCATGCAAGCGATCGCCTGCATAATCCCCCATATTCAACCGCAATACCCCACCGCCGAGTTCGCTTGCCAACACGGGCGGACGAGGCATACTGTAGTTAAAATTAAGCAGGGGTAACGAGGGGCCAATTTGTCCCTCTGCTTTCCAACTCAATGCTTCAACAAACCACTTTAACTTGGCCTCTACCGATCCGCTAACATCAAACACTGAGGTTATCGGATTATTTGATGGACTGAAGTCCTGACTTCCCAGATAAATGTTATTTAGGATTTCTTCAATCCGCACTTTTCCATCGCTATTCGGATCGTTGAGATCGAAATCGATATTGGCGAACACGCCACCACCGACACCGCCTTTAGCGATACCCGCATGGAGAACGCCTGCCCCCACTAAACTGCCATATAGGTTTAATTCCGGAACTTCTGGCCCTGTCGCATCAGCATTAAGGCGATCTCTGACATAAAATCCTCGCAAGATATCGATCGGATATTGATAGTTCCCCTCAGCGAATCGTTGTCCGCCATAAGTATCAAATCCGAACCCTAAATCGATACCCGCGCCAATCGTTCCTATGATTTCTGCACCTAATGGGCCGAGAATGGAGAAAAACGCACCGTATTCAAACTCAAACTCCATCGGTTCCATATCGTAGGTTAATAGATTCGCCGGTTGGCCTATCAGCAATTGGAATACTTGGGACGGATCGGTGAAAATCGGAAAATCTAAACCGCCATACTTTCCTGCTTTTAACTCATCAATAAATTCGGTTGGGGAAGCAGATGCCGTGGCATTTTCGGATGAAATGACTGAACCAATCTCCGCCGTCACTCCCGTTACTCCGTCCAAATCCTCCGCATTTCTCACCTCATCCAGTCCCCCAGGATTGAAGAGGTCGAAATTGTTGCCCAGCACATTCCAACTGCCAAAGGGAAGGATCGCAGAGTCGGGGTTTTCGGGCAGATCGTTAATTAACTTCACGATATTGGCAATATCGTCAATCATGCCAAATTTGCCACCATATCCGAATGCTTCCGCCAAATCGATTAAGGTGATATTTTTTCCGGCGAGATCGGAAATCACCGGCAGGCGATTGGTGAGAACGTCAATAATCGGTTGGACCGGTTCGGTAATCTCTTGGATTTGGCCGACAATTGGATTTAAGAAATCAGAGATAAACGAACCGAGGTCAAGTCCGACATTGTTAAAGGCAACGGTTTCTAATTTGCCAATATTCCCCGATAAGTCCGCAGTATCTAACGTCCACACCAGATCGAACTCGCTGACGATACTCGGCAATGCTGCAGCAATTGAATTTTTGTCATTATTCTCTAAGACGCTTCCTCGGAGATCGAGGTGAACTTTTGCGCCACCTGTTAACGTAGGAGTTACGCCTAAGTTGCCCATTTCAAACAGTCCCAACTTAGTGGCATCTTCACCCGTTGCGCCTTTTTCAACTAAATCGATAGCAAAGTTAGCGTTTAAATGGGTAGGATTGTCCTGCCGATCGCTGACATTCAGTTTCAAGAATCCCAGACTTCCCGTTGCTTGCAAACCGGGGATAGAAGCATTCAAATTTACCCTCACTTCCGGATTTTCTGCATCATCGGAGAGGGCGAAATAGAACCCTTCTTCGCGGTTCAATCCAAATCCGAAATCCAGTTCCCATCCCAGATCTAAATTCACCCCGCCATCGATTTCTAAACCCAAAGCAGGCAATCCCAAATCCAAGGCAATTTCTTCATCCACTGTGAAGTTACTGCCGAGGGTCATATCCCATTGCAGGAAATTATCGGCATTTGGATCGCCGGATATCGCGATATCGTTGCGGTCGATCGCCCCCGATCCATCTCCATCTTGCAACAGATTCAGTCCGTCGGTTCCGAGAATTTCAAATAAACTCTCTTGAATCAGTTCCGGGGTTTTGGCAATGGAATTATCCACGCGATCGCGCAGTCCATTATAAAGGTTACTGCGAATATCTTCGATAAAGGTTGCCGCATCGCCTAACTTATCCCCAATCAAGGGTAAATCGGCATCAAAAACCTCGGTTTCCAGCAGGGTTTGCAGTCCCCCGAAGAAGGAGTCAATCCCTTCTATTGCCAGATGCAAATTGTTCAATAAGCTCAAATCTGCATTGTCCAGCATCGCCGACAAATCGGGAACTTCCAGATTAAAATTCGCCGGGTTTGTCGGATCGGTGAGGAAACCAGACAAGTCGGCAACGGAGAAACCCAGATCGCCGATAAAGTTGGACTCGCTGGGGAAGAAAATGGGCAATGTTGCATCCACACCACCTGTCATTGCGATCGTGGCATCAAGGCGATCGAATTCATCAAATAGAATCCGATTGTCGCCAGGAGTCGGATCGGTTAATGCGATCGCCAATTCTGCAAAATCATCCGTTGTTGCCGCATTCCCATCGCCATCCATCGCCGCGACGCCATCGTTCACAAATACGCCTACAGGCCCTAACGCCCCCACAAAGGATAAATTGTTCCCTCGCGCCGCTAATTCTACCGATAAATCGGTCTTCTCTAAGTTCAAAAATGGTAGGGGATTTGTCGGATTGGATAAATCAATGCCGATGCTTAATTTCGCCGTTGCGCCACCTGACGCCTGCAATCCTGCTGCGCCTTGTAATTGCACGTTAGGAATATCGGCGATCGCACCTAAATCTAAATCTACCCCTAATGAATCGCTAAAGGTCTCGAATAAATTCAGATCGATATTAAACAAAGAGGTTGCTGCATCGTATTGAATCGAAACCAAATCGCTACCCTGCGGCAATCCCAATGCTTCCACTAAGCGATTGTTAAGATCCTGAACGATTCCCGCCGGATTTTGTTCAAATTCGCTGACTACTTCCGCAAATTTATCGGTAAAGGTCAGCAAGTCGGCCACCCTAACCCCCACCAAGGGTAAATCGTTCTGCATCGCAGGTAACGATTCAAAGCGATCGCTTAAAAATGTCGCCACCTCTTGGAGCACCTCTACCACTTGGGCAAAGTCAAATTCTTGGAAATCTAGCAATTCGCTTAAATTGCTAAAATCGTGGTCAATACTTGGCAGATTGGAATCCGTAGTGTTAGAAATGTTAATCGGAATTTCCAAATCGCTGGCAGTCAGTCCGGGAACGCCGCTTTGTACGTCAATATCGCGCAACATCACCTGACCCGACCAATCGATTCCAGAAACTTGAATTAAATCGGTAATGCTAACCCGCGGATCGCCGAGGACAAATTTGGTATTGCCTTCACTATTTGCGATCGCAACGTTCACACTAGCGGTGACATCGGCATCGTTAATTCCATCGTTTTCTCCACTGCCATTAATATCGATACCCACAAACCCATATTCTGCCGACCCTGCAATCTTATCCGCCAATAAATTCAAACTGCCATCGATTTTAGCGTCTTCGATAAAGACATCCACCGAGGGACGAGTTTGGGTGACGAAATTCTCTTGAATTCCCAGGGCGATCGCCGCATCACTGATAGGATTAATTTCTAATTTTTTCGCCGTACCCTCCACCGCTAAAATCAAGCGATCGCCGTTACGTCCCGCAACAATATCTTCTCCTATACCGCTATTTCCCAACGCGGTATTAATATCCTCAATCAAGGCAGCGATCGGATCGACAGCGTTGGCATTACTGGCATCTGCTGCAACCGTCACCGTCACTGGCGTGCGATCGTCCCATTTGACAGTAAATACCGCGTCGCCAGAAAGTACGCCATTTTTAGGCAGTCCAAACTCATCTGTTACTGCGTCTAAACTAAACCCTAAAACTGTCGCATCTAAACCTGACTCCGCATCCGCATCGACAATTTTCAACGATTCCACATTGGGTTCAGTGGTTTTCAAGACAATCTTATCCTCAACCACAGTTGCAAATACGATGTTGCCAAGACTGCGATCGTCGGACAGTTTCGCTGCAGTCAATGCTGAATTCAGATCCTCAACCAAATCGTAAATATTTTGATTATCTGAAGTATTGCTTGAGTTAGCATCAGTTTTGGTTGCCAACAGATTAACTTTAACGGTTTCGAGTTTGCTAGTGTTGCTGTCGCTAGTGTTGCCGTCGCTAGTGTTGCTGTCGCTAGTTTCGCTGTCGCTAGTTTCGCTGTCGTCGCTGCTAATAACTAACTCTAAGTTAAACGCCACTTCGCCCCCCGGTTTTCCATTGGCCGGTGGTGAATTTACTGTTGCGATCGCCAATTCATCAAGACCCACCATCGCCAACTGTGCGGCAGTTTGATTCTCGAAAAATCCTAACGCTTTTGCCGTTTCGCTAACATTGAAAACTTGCAAAAATGGCTCTGTTGTGGTTAAAAATAACCCTTTCCCCTCAGACATCGCTTTGACGTTCAGGCTGTCGCTGATTCCCGCTGCTGCGATCGCTGCTTCAATATCGGAAATCAAGTCCGTCACACTATTATTATCTGCGGTGTCACTGGCAGCCATCGCCAGTGCGATCGGCGCATTTTCACCAATTTTTACCCTAAAACTGACATCCTCAGTCAGTTGCCCGTTGTTCGCATCTGGGGCAATTTCTGCAGCGATCGCAATTTCATCGGATTCCCCGCTTAAGTCAATCCCAAAGGTGAATTCTACCCCGAAATCCGGCGTCAGCTTCACTTCTGCATCTGTCTCAAAACCGCCCAACTCACCCAACTCTAAATCGAAGTCGATTGGCACATCGTTCGAGGAAACTGGAACTATCTCCGATTTATCGTCAAGTTCCAATAATTGCGAATCAATATTCAACTTAAACCGCAATTCTTGCGTTTCTTTGTCAAAACTTGCCCCAATCTCTTGAATATCTAAGGGTAAATTTTCTGCCAGTTTTACCGCTAACTTTTGAACGCTATCAAAGGTAAACTCGTTTTTTTCATTCAGTAAGCGATTGATGAGATTGCGTTCCATTCCATCCGCCAACCCTAACATATCTCCCAGGGTTTTATTCTCCGCAAACGGCATCGGAATATTGAACGCATCCGCCGCTTCCACCTTGTCAAACTGGTTGCCAATTCTTCGCAACATCCCGACAATATCAGCCGAACCGATATTATTAAATGGGGTGAAAGCCTCTTCAAATGCCGCACTCACCGAAACCGGCAGACTCATGCGCGGATCGATGTCGGAATCCGTTACATTCCCATTGCCAAAAAATTGCCCCACATCGGTATTAAGAGCAATTGTCGCCCCATTCACATCAAAAAAGTCACCGGCAATCCCATCAATCCCATTCACTTTCACAGGTAACAGGATGTCCAAATTCCCCGTCGCGTTGACGGTGGTTAAATCTTCATCGGCGATATTATTCAATTCCGATAGGGTAATCCGATTCAGTCCATCACTATTACTCGGATCGAGCAGATTGGCACTTATATTCGCATCGAGGGCAAAGCTACCATTCTCCGCGCGCACATCCAAAAATCCAACTTGAAAATCGAAATTCAGGTTTGACTCATCAATACTTGCCGTAGCTTGCAAGTCTGCTTGTCGAATGAAAAAGTTATCGGAATCTAGGGTAATTTTTGTATCTCTTAAGCTCGTTGGACCGCCAAAATTCCCTTCGGTGATGGTTGCGGCACTTCCGAAGGATAGATCCAGATTTACCCCCGTATTCAGTAACAGGTCGGCCACTGCATCTCCACCCAGGTCAATGCCATATAAATCGGCATTTTTCCCTAAGTCTAATTTGAAGCGATCGCTTAATTGCGCGTTAACCGTAAAATCAAACAGCAGTTCGTAATCATCCTGATTATTTGCTGTGGCCTCTACGGGAACCAACTCAACACTTACATCACTAAAATTTAACTGAAGTGGCGACGTATCGACTTCTAAATTATCGATAAAAGTCTCTAGTTCTGCAAGAGTGCTTTTCTCGAACTTTGTATCGATTTGATTAATAATTTGTTCTTGCAGCAGGGAACCGAGTTTCGCATTCCCCAACAATCCCGGTAGGGCTAAATTTCCTCCCTCACCAGACTCGCCCATCAATCCCGGAATCGAGAGTAATTCATTCCCCAGAGTTTCGCTGGCATTGTCGAGGGTTTGGACAACTCCACTCAACCCACTGACGATCGCTGTTTTCAACGGTTCGCTGATGGTGGGATTCGCGAGATACTGCGATCGCGTTGTATCCCCAATTAGGATATCGGCTTCTAAATTGTGAGGGAAACTGCGATCGCCTGCTGCCAAAAAGTCCTTCGGTTGCGGGTTTTCCGGCAAGCGACGTTCCCCCGCTACTAGGGAACCGTGCATCAACTCCCCGGCGCGATCGCTACCCTCGATATCCGCCAGACCGAGTACGTGACCGATTTCATGGGTCACCACCGTCAGCAAGTCCATGCGATCGAACGCCATACTGTTGCGATCGGCGTACAATTCTTCTCCAGCGGCGGTGAATTCTGTATCGTCCAAGGGAGTCGCATCGGCAAACCAGCCATAACCCGCAGCAGTGGGATCGATGAAAATCTGGCTTCCTCGCGCTTGTCCGACGATCGCCCCGGATAAATCTTCTATCTCAAAGGTAATGTTTTGCAGTTCTTGGTGATGTTGCTGCCCAAATTCCGTATTCCCCCACCGGGCGATCGCTGCATCCGCAATCCGATCGAGTTCCCCTGAGTGGAGGGGCGTTGCTTGCGCGCGATCGCCCAAACCTGTCAGCAGGTCTCCATCCCGCGAACTCTCTACATTCTGGGGGGAAACTCCATTGCCAAAATCCCTGGAATACAAATCCTGCCCCAGTTCCACCTCCACCCACGGTTCCATCCCGGATGCGATCGCGGATATAGATCCCACCCCCGGCGCTTTCTCTAAATTCCTCGTGAAATCTTCCCCAAACCATTCCCCATCGATAAAGTTCGCTTCACCCTGTACGTTTAGCTGTCCCTGCGTCAGGTAAATGCCCGTTATGTCCACGATGTAGTCCCCCTCTTAACTAAGTATGGGAAGCCAACAAAGAGTCTTGACTCTTTGCCCCTTCTCCTATGCTTGTTGCTGACGTTCTTGCCACTCTCCAGCACAAGCCCTACCTGACGCTACTATAACTCCTTCAATACAAAATAATAATTATATTAATATCTCTTAATATTTTGTAATATTTGCTCTCTTGCTTGCATGGAAGTCCGTGATTTTTAGCGCACCAATCTTTTAGCCAAACGGAGTTGTCCTTCCAAACGGCGACTAAAAGTCGCCGTTTTTTCTGCTGTTTGTACGCCTTAAACTTCGTAATCCACTACAGCGCGATCGCTGACAATTTTGCCGATAAATTCCTTACATTTTTCGTGTTCCGGATGCTTCTGATAGCGCTGTAACGCATCAAAACTCTCAAAAGCAGAATACAGCACCACATCATAAGCCGCTGGAGAAGCGAGGGCATTCATTCCTACTTCAATCTGCTTAATTTCGGCAATGGAGTCCTTCAGCGCTAACAGCATTGCCTTCATTTTGCGGGCATTTTCGTCCCGAGATGCACCTTCTGCCGTGTCTTTCAACCGCCACATTACAATATGTTTAATCATCGCTTTATTTGTTGTGAATTACGCCAATTTATTCGGGTTGGGCGAAAAGAGCGATCGCGAATTACCATCCTCACGCCGCCCTATCCCGTTAACTGTTGATACGCCTGTTGAGCGCGACACCGCACCACCAACTCAGTATCGGTTTTGGCGATCGCGCTTAAGTGTGCCAACAGGTCGGAAAACCAACTAGGTGGAGGACTACTCACGGCCTTGGCTAAACCTTGCATCCCCGTCACCGCCGCATAGCGCACCACCCATTCCGGATCCCCCACCACCTTTAACAGGGTGCGATGGACTTTCTCCTGGGCGGCGGGCACTTCATCCGCCGCCATTTTATCCCAGAGGATATTCCCCAATCCTCTAGCCGCAGCCCGTCGCACGCTCAGGGCAAAGTCGGTTTCGGCGGTGTTGAGCAATAGGTCCAACCCGCGCGGATCCCCAATGCCCGCGAGGGCGCGCAAGGCCCAGGCTCTTGCGCCATAGTTGTATCCGTCGAGTTGTTCCAAGACGGGCACCACTGCCGGTTCTCCTAATGCCACCAGTCCATCCACTGCAGCAACAGCAGCACCGGGGTTATTGAATCCGAGGGCTTCGATTAAATGCCCAATCGCTGCAGGCGATCGCGCTTCGGCTAAATCTCGCACGGCGTCGGTTAAGCCTTGCGCCGAATCTGCCTTTTCCACAGCTTCGATCAGTTCTTTAATATCGGCGTCGTCAGTCATCAGAAATTAGGGTTGGTAAGGGGGAGAACGGAAACCCTCGTCATTTATGCGTAGGGAGGAGTTCTCCCC
>NZ_JAJENT010000597.1:0-242 GCF_035615515.1 Phormidium sp. CCY1219 | reverse complement strand
AACAAAAAACACATCGACTTCTTGCACTTCTGCTGCTACCTCTTTGCTAGTTTGTACTTGTCCTAATGCACTGAGCAGTTCTTCTAAATATTGTTTGGCAAATTGGTCGTGAACAAATCTGGTCATTGAGTTTGGTGAAAATATCCTGGATTTATTTTACCATGAAAAAAAGCGATCGCTCTCCTAATTCAGAATAGCGATCGCCGGATTTATTTCTCGTAAGTTTTACGAATTACTAGCCA
>NZ_JAJENT010000596.1:0-245 GCF_035615515.1 Phormidium sp. CCY1219 | reverse complement strand
GCAGGCAGGGCGCAAAAGCATTGCACAAATTGCTTAACGGTGCTGCCTGCACCCATAACTTGAGCCTTACTAAAAATTATAGCATCCCAGAAAAAAAATAGGAAGTTTTCATTGGGAGCACAGAGAATTTTTTTTTCGTGAGGGGGTAGGGGGTGGGGCAGAAGCCAGCTTAGCTTCTCGGCGGGAAGCCCCGCGCTCTACCCGTGCTTGGTGAGCGTCGGGATGAGAGCCAGGGGAAATGGAGG
>NZ_JAJENT010000595.1:0-10256 GCF_035615515.1 Phormidium sp. CCY1219 | reverse complement strand
CGACGTTCCGACTCGGTATCCAGAGAACTGGTCGCCTCATCCAAAATTAAAATCTGCGGATTGCCCAACAACGCCCGCGCGATCGCGATGCGCTGTCGCTGTCCCCCAGACAGAGAAGTTCCGCGCTCGCCCACCTGAGTATTATATCCCAGAGGCATCTCTTGAATAAACCCATGCGCTTCCGCCAACTTAGCCACTTCCACCGCCCGATCCAGAGGCACATCATCAGCATAGAGCGTAATATTATCCACAATCGTGCCCGAAAACAGAAAACACTCTTGCGGCACCACCCCAATCTGCGATCGCAACGACTGGGGTGAAATATGGCGCAAATCGTGCCCATCCATTGCGATCCGCCCGCTATTCGGAGAATACAACCCCTGCAGCAACTTAACCAGGGTACTCTTCCCCGACCCGCTGCGACCCACCAACGCCACCGTTTGCCCCGGTTTCACCGCCAACGAAATATTTTCTAACGTATTGCGCTCCTGTTCTTCACTGTAGCGAAACGTCACATTCTCCAACGACACCTCCCCTTGCAGTTTTGGCAGCACCAACATCCGACTTCCCGGTTTTTCCTCCGGTTCGGCGGCGAGGACATCATTGAGTCGCTCTACCGAAATCCACACTTCTTGCAACTCATCCCACAACTGAACCAGCGCCAAAATCGGACTAATCACCTTTCCAATCATCATATTAAACGCCACCAACTGACCGATAGTTAATTCTCCTTGAATCACCAACATCGCCCCATACCACAGCAATGCAATACTGCCAAAACTATTAATCGCGCCGCTGCTAGCTTGCAAGCGATTAGCAAGTTTCTGAGCGCGAAAGCGCGCATTCAGGGAACTGGTTAAATGCTCTTCCCAGCGCCAGCGCAACTCCCGCTCAGCGGCGGCAGCTTTCACCGTAGAAATCCCCGTCATCATTTCCACTAAAGACGAGTTTTGTTCCGCCGCCGCATTAAACACTTCCCGGGAGACTTTCCGCAAAAACGGCGTGGCAAATAACGTCAAAAGGGCGATCGGCGGAATAATCGCCAACACCAACAAGGTCAGACGCCAGTTGTAATAAAGCATCAACCCCAAATACACAAACCCCGTTAAGAAATTCAACCAAGCCAGAACCACTTGCCCGATTAAAAACCGCTGGATTTTTTGGTTTTCCTGCACCCGAGTGATGATATCCCCCACCCGACGCGATTCAAAAAATTTCAAAGGGAGTCGCAGGGTATGGTTGATAAAACCAGTAATTAAAGTCAAGTCGAGGCGATTGGAAAAATAATCCAGCAGGTATCGGCGGGTAGCATTGAGAGTGACAGTTCCGATGCCAAACAACAGCGCTCCCACGGAGATAGCATGCAGGGCGCTGACGCTTTTATTCACCACAATTTGGTCGAGAATGATTTGGGTAAATAAAGGCGTAACCAAACCAAACAGTTGAATCAGCACCGAAGCGATAATAATTTGCAAACCCACGGAGCGATAGGGCCACAGGATCCGAAAGAAGCTGCTCAGGGTGCGCTGCTGGGTTTCTTCCGCGTTTTGCAGTGCCTCGGTGGGATCGAGGAGCAAGGCATACCCGGTCCAACTGGTGAGAAATTTAGCCCGGGGAACCCATTGCTTGTCCGCCGCCGGATCGGCAATCAGAATTCGCTTCGAGGTGACTTTGTAGACAACCACATAGTGAATGCCCTGCCAGTGAGCGATCCAAGGATTGCTTTGTTCCGCGAGGCGACTCAGGGAAGCGCGTACCGGACGGGCCTGGAAGCCGACCTTTTCGGCGGCTTTAGCGAGGCTTTTCAGGGAAGCGCCAGAGCGTCCCACATCGGCAAGTTCGCGTAGGTAGTTGATGCTAAAGCGCTTGCCCCAATAGCGTCCGATTATCGCCATACAGGCGGCCCCACAATCGGAGGAGGACTGCTGGCGCAGGTGGGGATAGGGAGCCAGAATGTCCAGGATTTGCCGCTTCAGGGGTTTGGGAAAGATGACCGTATTGGATGGGGGTGGGGTTGGGGGAGTGGTGGCTTCCCGAGGAGGAGTTTGGGGGGTGCTGCGCCCGGTTCTGCTGGAGGGAGGAAGGGGTGAGACTGGGCGTTGTGCCAGTGGGGAAGGAAGGGAGTTAGCAGAACCGTTGCGGTGGGTGGTCTGTTGCAGGTTGTTTGCCAAGATGGGGGCGATCGCTTTAGCTTGTTCCCAGTATTCCTGGGGAAGCGCGATCGCCCACAGGGAGGTTTTGGCCACCCAATCCCCGGGGGTGGGTTCGGGATAGCCCCAACTCTTGCCGATTCCCGGGGTTGGCTGCGTGGCGGCGGATTCTGCCTCAATTTCGCCGCCACGCAGCCAAAAGCGACCCTGTTGTTCCGGGGTGGCATCGCTTAAGCGGGATCCGGCGCTGATGTGGCGATCGCTGCACCAGCTAACCAGTTCCTCGAGCTGATGGCTCGATAGGGTACGCAATTCAGTGGCGGTTTTGAAGAAGATTTGCCGTTGTCGTTGGGCGGTTTGCTGCTGAAAGTAGCCCTCGAGTTTCCCCCCGAGTTCGCGATCGCCGTCCAATTGAGCCAGACTCAGGCGCGAAATCTCCCCTGGCGTGGCGGCGATCGCCCGATAGGGTTGGGGATCTCGGTGAAAACAACGATCCCCGCCAAAGATATCTCCCGCTTCGAGAACCATTGCACAGACTTCTCGTCCGCGATCGGGATCGAACGCCAGCAAGCGCACTCGACCCCGCTCGATCGCGTAACTCTCCGGTTCTGCGGGTTCGCGATCGCCCAGGGAGAACAGTTCATCCCCTAAATCGAATTCACTGCGATCGCACGATTGTGTGATTTCCGATACCGCGCTTGGCTCGATATCCAGTTGCGCCAATCGCTGCATCAGCACGCTGTCCCTGTCTGTGCTTTCCGCTGAGGCATTGGTTTTGGGTTGCGATTTTTTGTTAATCCCTACCATTACTTATGCTCCTCGCATTTTGGGTTGATTGCATTTGGCATTCATCGCTTGCCAGTTGTATGAATTGAAAACCTGAGAAAAAACGATCGGCGTTTCGGGGAAATTCAGTATTTACCCTTAGTTTGCTAGCCACAGATGATAAAAAAGTCACCGCAATCGCTATACTTTATCCGTAAATTCACGGCTATTGGTGGCGCGATGCCAGGGCACCCTGGCATTATCCACGCAGCTTTTAGGCGATCGGGGTTGAAAGCCAGTCGCCGATTTCTATGCATTTAGTAAAAGCAGTGAAACAGTTAGAAAGAATAAAGTGTTGGCTCACAGCGGGTTAATCTCGGTCTATTGCTTTCGCCTCTATTTCAAAAAATATACTCACGGGAACCAATTTTCAACCCGCTCTATCTGGAGCGTTACCCTCTCTCGGTTGGAAAGTCAGCACTCTCCAAGGTTGTTGGCATCCCAGAAACGCCCCAGGACTTTTGGGGCTGAGTGATGAAGTAGACAAACATAAACTCCCCTGGTTTTGACGTGAAGGCGAAACAGTTGAAAATCTGGAAACTCGCTCAAATCGGCAGTTCGGGTTTTTTCCTCTATTTCAACCTTAAGATAACGTGGTATAAATTGCCCTCTCCTCCACCCAGCACCCAGGGAGGGGACGCAGGTGTAGTCTCTCCCGTTTGAATAAGGAGAAGAGGAAAAGGTCGCGGTCTGTGTGGAATAGAAATTTAGTAACAGTCCATTGACTTATAGCTATTTCATCACAATTGCAGACCCGGATTAATCTGCCTCTGGGTAGATCTGTTTTTTGGATGAGGCGTGATATGATAAAAATCTTTTGCATGAAAATCCCGAGAAGCGGGTCTATTCTCTTCTGTGAAATCGAAGCCCCCGGAACGTGCTGATGGCGATGATGTGCGGGAGAAAGTGCGAATTGGTGCGGCATTGCACGGGGCGATCGCCACCCCTGCACTGGGCCACCTCATCCGGTAAAATGTATTATCATTCCTCCAGAGAAATGTCAATAGAAAAATAGGAACAGCAATACCCTTTTTCCCAAGAAATTATGCCATATCCTGCATAGAGGCACAAGGCAGTACCCCCTCCTTGCCGGCGGTGAATTTCCCGGGCAATTTTGACAGATTTCCAAGCTTGAGGCGTTCCCAAGCTTTTGCCTGGGAACGCCGAGGTACAGCGAATGGAAAATAATCGAGTCGCGAGTAATGAAAATGCAGATCCGACGGAAAAACCGCCAGATTCACAACGGCGATCGCCCTTAACTACCCTTAAACTCCGTCAACACCCCATAAAGCGCCCAAATCGCCATTGCCCGCAGATAGTGACTCGCCCGAAAGGTACCGGCGGCGGTAATCGCTTCCGGGGTGCGGAATTGCAAACCATTTTCATACAGGCGATCGATAACAGTTTGCGCCAGTTGAAATGCCTCATTTTTTTTGCCCATTTGCAACAAAAAGGCAGCCAACCCAAAATTGATTCCCGTCCAGACTTCCAGGGGATGCGTCGCCTCCGGATTCGCCGCCGAACCATCGGGTAACACCCCATTGGCTGCGCCGAATTTGCCCCCGTGAAACTTCAAGAAACAAGCCTCAAAAATCGCATCCAGCGTCGATAGGGTACATTCCGACGGAACGATATCCTCTAAACCGAGCAGCCGCGCGTAAAACTGACCGCATAATTGATCGGCCATCACCACGTCCGAACCGCTCTCGCTATCCAGACGATAATATTTGCCATTCCAGAGGGTTTCGTGATAGACTTTTCGCGATCGCGCCAGCCAATCGCGGTAGGTGGCTAAGGTATCCTCAATCGCGGTTGTCTCCAGTAAATCCGAGCGTTCCGATTCATAGATAGTGCCAGTAAAAATGCCCGAATGAGGCGGGTTTTCCAGCAGAACTTCTGCGATCGCGATCGCTGCCGACAATGCCGCGATCCACAACCCGCCACAATACGCACTCACCCCCTTCAACTGCCAATCATCAAAAGTCTGATCCGGGGCACCGCCATTTTCCGGAATCCCATCCCCATCGTTATCGAACTGCTGCAAATAGCCTAACGTGCGAACCACAGAAGGCCAACAATCCCACAAAAACTCGTAATCCTGCGCACCAGTCAGCAGAAAATCGCGATAGACCTGCAATACAAAATCGCTGGGTAAATCTTTCCACAAATTACAGTCTTGGTAGCTGGTGTAATTGGTTTTGTGCCAAGGATGCTCGTTGGGTGCCCCCAAATCGTGCGGCGTCGCATCGGCAACTTTGCGAACCGCATCCGCTTGATTGTAGCCAATCGTGCGATGGGTCGGATCGCTGGTGGGAATCGCCCGGGCAAATGCCAGCATCACCGATTTTTCCAATTGCGGCCATAACATGAGCAGGGCAAAGGAGCCATACAGGCGCACATCTAAGCTTTCGTACCAGCGATAATCCAAACATTCGAGCACGGCAAACTTGCCCCGCGCGTCGAGTTCGTCTTGCGCGGTCCACAAACTACCCCCCGCCGATAGAATGTAAAGTTCGTTGAACAGCGCCACTTTAATCGAATCCGGCAGATCCTCGCGGGATAAAATGGGTTGTTGCCATGCGAGGATATTGTCCCGCCACATATTTAAGTGCTTCAGGGCCGTGCGAACCATCGTCCAGGAGTTATTGCCACTGCGTCCGAAGAAGTCGGTATAGCGGCGGTAGTACCAGACATTGGGGGCAAATTCGGTAACGGGCAAGTCCCAGGCGAGGATAAAGGGAATTTTGCGCGTTTTTCCCGGTCTGATGGTAAAGCGGATCGCCAGGGCGACGCCGATTTGTTCCGAGGCGTCGGCGGGAGTTTCATCAGTGCGATCGCCCAACGACCCATCCCGGGCAAAGCTGTCCCACAGTTCCTCACCGGTGCCGGCAGGATTCCAGCGCGTGTGGTGGAAGACTTCCATAAAGGGATTGGTGAGAGTGGCGATCGCCCACTCTCCTTCTCCTTCTTCGGGCACCTCTCCCTGGCGATTCCCCGTCATTACGCACCCGATGCGGTGAAAGTCTTCGATAAATCGGTTGAAGTTTCCTTCACTCTCTCCCCATCGCGGTTTGTATTCGTACACCGGGGATCCATCATCGCGCACGGTGACCGGCACCCCGGATAGCCCCCCAGACATCGCCGATGCTTGCGGGGGGATGGCATTGGTAAACCAACCCACCACATTTTGCCAAGTTAGCATGATGCTCAAGGTGATGGGTTCGTCTGTGGGATTATATGCGGTCCATTCAAAAATTGCGATCGGATAGCTGCATTCTTGATACTTGTGCGGCCAAATCGGCGAAAATTGTTCGCAGGTTAGTTCCGCCTGAAATACTCCGTTATAAACGAACCAGCTACGGGGATAAAGGGCATGGTATCTGCCTGTGGTTCGTTCTTCTCCTTTGTCGGTGGTGGATTGTGATGCCGGATACCATTGCCACGCCGACAGTTGACCTTCCCCAGGCGCTTCCGTACAGAGGGCATAGGCTTGTTTTTTTCCCTGCGCTTCCTCAAATACGCTGAATTGGCAGGCGGGAAGGGATTGAAAGGTGTGTTCCCCGCCATCCAGGTGCCACAGGTTGAAGTCCCCGCGCGGCGATCGGCCAATACAACCAGCCCCAAACCCCCCCAGGGGCATCCCGTGCCAAGGTCCATCGTCTAAATTACTGCGATAGCGCACGGTATAAGGATTGTCCCACCCTAACCCAATGGGACGACTCCAGGTATATTCGGGAATTGGTGTCTGCTTTGATGGATTACTCATGCTCTGTTTTCTCTCGTCCATCCTGATTAAAGCAGAACCTACGCCGAATGTCTCCTTAACCTCCCCCTCTCTATGCTGAATCGGGGTTTTTAAATTAAATTGTTAACAATTTATTGATTGGCAATTGATGTTTTATCCTTTATCTGTAAGCGCTTTAAATACTTTCCTATAGCTCTTTTTGAGTAAAAAAATTGCCCTTGTTTCTAAATACAGCTAAAAAAGAGGGCATTTCTAAATTGGTTTACATCATTTTTCCTACATTTGTATGGGTTGAAATTATTTAATTGCTGCTAAAACCGTAATATTGGCTATTTTTTTAAAAATAGCAATTCCATTTATTGATGGTACTTTATCCCGGAATAAAATACTATTAAATGAGGTAAAAATCAGCAGGAATAACGGGGAGAATCTCCGGTCAGTTGCCTAAATTAGAGGGTAGATTACTCGTGGGTTTGAGATGAGTGGGGCGGAGTTTGGGGGTGGGGGTGAATGTCTTTTTCTAATTGCTTGAGAGAAAAGGTCAGATGTTTGAGATAGGGTTTGACCACCTGTCGATTTTGCTGTTGTAGTTTGCCCACTTGTTGTTGCAGTTGGGTAATTTGACCCTGGACGGGGGTCCATTCCGGTTCTGGTGAGGGAGTCAAACTTTCCACCTGGTGTTGTATCTGGGAAAAGCCTTGAGAAAGGCGAGCGATATCGGCTTCGATGTGAGCGAATTCCGGAGTTTCGGAGACAGGAGAGGGAGGGAATTGCTGACGAAGGGATTGAATTTCTCGAGAGAAATTGTCTTCGAGTTCGGTAAAAGTGGTTTCGGTGCGATCGCGAAGGCGGACGATCGCGCGGCGGACGATCGCGAATTCTTCCAAAAGTTCGGGAGAACTCATCGGATTGGGGGAAGCTTGAGGGCGACTTTGTTGTGCTTCTAGCTCGGCGATCGCCTGACTAATTCTAACCAGAGAGTCTTCCAATTCCCGGAGGCGATCGTTTTTTGGCAACTGTTCCACCGAAGTCCGCACAGAAGACACCATCTGTTGCAGATCCGCGATCGCCCCTTCATGTTCGAGGCGCATTTGTTCCGCAAAGCGGTTCCGCTTGGCCATATTGACCCACAAAGCCAGAGTCAGGGGAGTAGCGGCGAACAGAACCTGTCCGGACAATCCCGCCACAATCGATCCCACCGCCGAACAGAGCAGAGAAACCGACTCCGCCACTTCCAGGCGATCGCCTTGAGAAAGACGGTGAACAAGACTCGTCCAATCTAGATTGCGTTCTATTTTCTGCATCGTTTCACCTCGGTTGTTTCCAGATAGATTGTTCCAATTATAATCAGGCTGACGGTGACCACTGCCTCAACCAAGCCCAGTTTTTCCACAGTGTCAGGAAATGAGACATCCAGCCGGAGGATGGGGCAATTGGCCAGACGATAAAAAACCCGATTTTGCAGAACCAAAACCGGGTGATGAATTCATATCGGCAACAATGAACCGCGAGATCCGCGATCGAAGAAATTGACATGGGAAGGATTACTGCTTCACGCAATTAACCATCCGCAAGGTCGCCGCAGCGGCATAGTTTCGCAACGCCGGATTATTCGGGTAAAAGCGGTTGCCCACCTCATTGAGCGGAGAAGCCACCTGACAATACGCCGACATTTGACCGATTAGAGAATCCGCCCAGTGGTTTTGGGTATCCGAGAAGACAGTAGAAGAGCCAGTGGGGTTAATCGAGGGATTTGCGCCGCGTAGGGTATTGCCAAATTCCGCCGATCGCCGCAGTACCGCCATCAGTTCCGCGCGCGTCACCGATTGAGCGGGGCGAAAACTGCCATCTTGATAGCCACTGACAATATTGTTTTGCTTCGCCCATTCAATTTTAGGCGCGCTCCAGCGAGAGGCTTCCACATCATAATAAGGACGAGACGAAACCCCCGATGGGAGATTGATATTGGCACCCGGAACATTTTTTAACGCCTCGATGACCATTGAGACCAATTGTTCGCGCGTCAGGGCCACTTGCGGGCGGAAAGTATTGTCTTCGCGGAATCCAGCCACGAAACCCATTGCCACCGCCTGTTCGATTTCGTTGGCATAGACATCATTGCGGATATCGGCAAAGGTAGTCCCGCCAGAAGAAGGAGGCTCCACCGGGGCAGGATCGATAATCCCCCCGCCAGAAGACCCACGCGGTCGGGCAAGGGCCGTCAACGACTGATTATTGGCGAGATAGACGTGACCTAAGACCTTACCGTTGTAGGTTCGTTTGGCGAAACTCCAGCCCGGATTGAGTTGAATTTTAGAATCGTAAGCCGAGGTAATGCCGTTCGTGCGTCCGATTTCGATTTCCGTGCGCTCGCGATCGTTGACCCCCAGCAGGACCAGATCCCCATCGCGACGAACGATTCGCAAACTATATTGCAAACCCACATCTTCACCGCCCACGCGGATGGAATGGCCATTGCTATCCATACTGCGCCCACAGATGCCAGTGAAGTCAAAACTAAACAGTAGCGGATCCACCTTGACGGGACTGCTACCGCTTTCTCGCCAGCAGGGACGCGCGTCAGAGATTTGCTCCACAATCAACAAAGCGTGGGAACTACCGCCGGCATAGGGTTGAGCGATCGCGATAAACCGATCTTGGTTCACCGATCGCTGTCCGAAAAGGGCAGCGAAAGAAGCGGTACTCAAGGTTAATGTAGAGAGGGCTGCGGTAGCCGCCGCCGTAATTTTAAGTAAAAAAGAAGTCTTCATGGTAGGTATTGAACGTGGAAAGAGTCGGGACTTGCCTCCTGGTCTATTTTCATTGTGGTTGAAGCACCAGGCAGTTTTCGCAAAGGAATGTTGTACTTTTTCAACTGTCCAACTGGGGACAAGGGGAAGGGGGTGCAACGATCGCCCTCATCTGAGAAAAGGGGGCGATCGCGGCGGGTGCTATCCATGCCAGGAAACAGAAAACTATCCTCCTGCACAAGCGAAGGAAAAGGTAGTTGTTACACTGATCGAACTGTCTGAACCGGGAATTAGTTCCGCAAAAGAAAAAGGTTCCCCACCCGAGGATTTAAACGACCCCTCCAGACAGGGGAAGCTTCCCCAAAAGGGGATTTCAGCCATTGCAGCCCCCCGGCGATCGCTCCCCTACAGAGGGCGGCAACCCCCAGGGATCCCTCAAGCCTCTGGCAGCACGATCGACCCTGAGACCCCAGGGGAGCAAAATTCCTCCGTGGTGCCTGTGCTTTCCACGTCACTGAGGAGAGAATCTGCTAAAATCAGTCTGGGTGCGATCGCCCTGACTCCCTGAAGTTTTGCCGGGTCAAGGAGGCGAATCGCAACAACCGCTACTACAGCACCACCACGTTCCTGCTATGCTAAAAGAGTAAGGTCGCTCCAGTGGCGACCTGGACTTCCTGACTGAGTTACCTCAGTCGCCAACTTCTACCCACAGTTAGCTTCTCGGCGGGAAGCCCCGCGCTCTACCCGTGCTTGGTGAGCGTCGGGATGAGAGCCAGGGGAAATGGA
>NZ_JAJENT010000594.1:0-55702 GCF_035615515.1 Phormidium sp. CCY1219 | reverse complement strand
GAGCCGGATGAGGTGAAAATCTCAAGTCCGGTTCTGAAGACGAGTAGTTCTGGTGACGGAATTGCTTAGTTTAACATTTTTTCATCGCTTCGGTGCCTGCGCGGTTGGGACTATTCGGTTGCGGATCGCATCAAGAAAGAGACCTGCTATATCTAATTTTGCCAAGACCCCTCTGGAATGAGTAATTCTACTTTTGGGAGGTTGGGAGCGCTGCTAATGTAAAGAATTGTGTTTCGGGACTAGACAAATTTGCCAACCCCTGCTAGATTTAAACTATAGTTTAATAGCAACAGTTTTTTTCGATGAGAATAGTTGGATCTACTCAAGCAGCACAAATACTCGGGATTTCTTCCTCTCATATGAGAAAACTCTTATTCACTGGCAGAGTTTGCGGAGCCTTCAAAATAGGCAGAAATTGGGCAATCCCGTTAACCGACGGAATGCCGCAAGTCCGCGAAGGGACTCGCGGCCCAAAACCCCGATGGATGGACAGCTTGGCGTCAAGTGGTGACCACCTACATTCATGTCAACCGAAACGAGATTCGGCAAAATAACAAGGGAGTGGAAAAAGTTCTCCTAATTAGGGTCAAACGCGGCAACAGCGATCGGTATGGGTTGGAAGTGGAAATCGCCGGACAAGCGCCTGGTGGGGGATCGACCCGATAAGCCGAAATCTTGCGGGGCGAAGGTGTGGATGGAGACGCTTTCGCCCCGTGGAGCTATTGGGGGATTAAGCCACATCCCACTGAAATATAGCGGTTCTTATATTGTATTGATGAGGTAGAGTCTTGTTCACCGATTCGGTGCCTGCCCGGTTGGCTGAGTCAGGAATTGGCTTGCATGGGCGATATGAATCGAGTGGAATGGCGATCGCGTTTCCGGATTGGGTCAGGAGCGATCGCCTGGATCCGGTTATAGACCTGTAGGGTGGCTTTCGAGTTTGCCACCCAACCCGTGAGGTTGGTGTGATTGTCCTGAAATTCTCAAAGAATCCCTAGATCGGTTTGGGGGGATTTTATCATCGCCGGAGGGAGGGCGATCGCGATCGGGGGGGTGGGAAGGGTTGCGAGCCGCTGGTGGATCCTCTGAAAGCGTAGCAAATTGCTTATCGCCAAACAGCAATATTTCAGCTAGGTTGCCAATTTTCCCCGGAAAACATGAGTAAAAATACTCAATTTAGGGGGATTGAGGGGAAAATATGAGGATTTTTATTACAAAATGTTACGCAACTGTCGCGAAAGTAAACGTCATGCTGCAAAATATCCGTATTTGCAAAACCTGCCGAAGTCAGTGTTTTTTTGTGTCACAAGTTCCCTTACAATACTGAGGGGACATCTGGGCCAGCTCAGGAGAAAGGGACTCCGGTTTCCGATCCTGAGTGCTTAAGTAAAAAAGCTTAAAGACACAGACCCGGCCACCGAGTTGCAAAAAGCTGATTTCATAGCTTACAAATCTGGATACACTCTCTAAAGAAGTTGGAGGAAGTCGTTAATGAGTATCGTCACGAAGTCCATCGTGAATGCCGATGCTGAGGCTCGTTACCTGAGCCCAGGCGAACTGGATCGGATCAAAGCTTTCGTCACCACTGGCGAACGTCGCGTCCGCATCGCTCAAATTATGAGCGAATCTCGCGAGCGGATCGTGAAGCAAGCGGGCGACCAACTGTTCCAAAAGCGTCCTGACGTGGTGTCTCCGGGTGGAAACGCCTACGGCGAAGAAATGACCGCCACCTGCTTGCGCGACTTGGACTACTATCTGCGCCTGATTAGCTACGGTATCGTTGCGGGCGACGTGACCCCGATCGAAGAAATCGGCATCGTGGGCGTGCGCGAGATGTACAAATCCCTGGGCACCCCCATCGAAGCGGTTGCGGAAGGAATCCGCGCCATGAAGAATGTGGCGGGTTCTCTGCTGTCTGCGGAAGACGCAGCAGAAGCTAGCTCCTACTTCGACTACGTTATCGGTGCGATGCAGTAGGGCGATTCGGCACTACTACTTCGTTCAAGGCAAACCATCCCAGATTACGCAGTTTAAGGAAACATAAAGATGCAAGACGCAATCACTGCCGTTATTAACTCCTCTGACGTTCAAGGTAAGTACCTAGACAACGCCGCTCTTGACAAGCTCAAGGGCTACTTCCAAACCGGCGAACTGCGGGTTCGCGCGGCAACCACCATCAGCGCCAACGCCGCCACCATCGTGAAGGAAGCCGTTGCCAAGTCTCTGCTGTACTCTGACGTCACCCGTCCGGGTGGCAACATGTACACCACCCGTCGCTATGCGGCTTGCATTCGCGACCTCGACTACTACCTGCGCTATTCCACCTACGCCATGCTGGCAGGCGATCCTTCCATTCTCGACGAGCGCGTGCTCAATGGGTTGAAGGAAACCTACAACTCCCTGGGTGTGCCCATCGGCGCAACCGTGCAAGCCATCCAAGCCATGAAAGAAGTCACCGCCGGTTTAGTCGGTCCCGACGCCGGTAAAGAAATGGGCGTTTACTTCGACTACATCTGCTCTGGCTTGAGCTAACTATTGAGTGATGAGGTTGGAGAGTCGGAGGCGATCGCCTCTAACTTCTGAGTTGAGCGCAACTTGAGAAGGACTCAGACAACCAATTCCCCTTGTTTTGAGGTCAGGGAAGTCCAGAGTGAGTGCTAGCTCGTCAAAGGCTCGTTCAGGCATATGAATTGAGTTTTAGCGATCTAGTATTGACTCTCGACTCCCTGCCTTGAATTAAAATAGTCGCGTTCACATAAGAAATTTTTCCGAATCCAATCAGGAGAGACAATCCCATGAGAATGTTTAAGGTGACTGCCTGCGTTCCCAGTCAGACGCGGATCCGCACCCAGCGCGAACTGCAAAACACCTATTTCACCAAGCTGGTGCCCTACGACAACTGGTTCAAAGAACAGCAACGGATTATGAAAATGGGTGGCAAAATTCTCAAAGTGCAACTCGCCACCGGCAAGCCCGGAATGAATACCGGCTTAATGTAATTTTTACCCAGGCTACGAAAAAAGCTTTTACAGCTATCCATACAGAGGAAAAGGGGTCTCCAAGACCTCTTTTTGCGTTTTCAGGGGGAAAGGCGGCGGCTTGTGTGGGCAAATTACCAATTATCAATTTAAAATTATTCATTTTCAATTCACCCATTCTCAGACCATGTTGGAACGGAGAAAATTAAAATATACTGAACTAAACTTTTGCAGCGATCGCCCCTGATATGCAACGCCTACTGATTCCAATTTATGACCCCGCCGTCAAAGAGTGGGCCATCGAAGCTCGTTTGTTGCGGTGGTTGACATTCCTGTGGCTGTTTGTGGGATTGGCGGTACTCTTCTCCGCCTCCTACCCCAGCGCCAATGCCGACTTTGGCGATGGACTCTATTACTTCAAACGACAACTCATCTGGGTTGTCTTGGGTTTAGTTGGCTTCAATATTCTGGTGTACTTCCCCCTGCGCTACATTCAACGATTTGCCGATTGGGGAGTAATTATTTTCCTCGGGTTGATTTTGCTGACGATTGTCCCCGGGGTGGGTACCACCGTCAACGGGGCGACGCGCTGGCTGAAAGTCGGACCGATTCCGATTCAACCCTCCGAACTGATCAAACCTTTTTTGATTTTACAGGCGGCTAGGATTTTCGGGCAATGGAACCGTCTGCGGTGGGGGGTTCGCATCACCTGGGTATTGATTTTTGCGGCGGTACTGTTCGGCATTTTGCTGCAACCGAACCTGAGTACCACGGCCCTGTGTGGCATGAGTTTATGGTTGATTGCCCTAGGGGCGGGATTGCCATTTTATTATTTGGGGAGCACCGCCTTGGGTGGGGTGATGTTAGCCCTGATTAGTATTACCGTGAAAGAATATCAGCGACGGCGGGTGATGTCGTTTTTAAATCCCTGGTCCGATCGCTTCGGCGATGGATATCAGCTCATTCAAAGTTTGCTCGCTGTGGGATCCGGTGGCACCCTGGGCACCGGTTTTGGGCTGTCGCAACAAAAACTGCTCTACTTGCCGATTCAATATACGGATTTTATCTTTGCCGTGTTTGCCGAAGAATTTGGATTTGTCGGCAGTATGATGTTCATGCTGCTGCTGGGCAGTTATGCCACCGTGGCCCTGTTGGTGGCGTATAAAGCGCGAGAAATGGTGTTTCAGTTAGTGGCGATCGGGGCAATGGTGGTCACCATCGGACAGTCTTTGCTCAATATTGGCGTGGCAACTGGGGCGCTACCTACCACCGGCTTGCCCTTACCGTTTTTTAGCTATGGAGGCAGTTCGATGATTGCCAGTTTGATGTGCGCCGGCATGTTGATTCGCGTCGCCCGCGAAAGCAGTCAAGCTGAGGTGGTCTCCTTGCACGATCGGCGCGGATCCGCTTCGAGAAGACGCCGCCGAGGGTAGGAGGGTCTATATATTGTATTGTATTGGTGTTGTGAGACACAAATAATAAAAATCGAGGCGATCGCAGGACTTTGCCTGACAAATTATGCGATCGCCTCGGGCAAAACAATTCTCCCCATCCTTAGCATCAACGGGCTAATTTAAAGCCGACTTTTCACAGGCAGATTCGGGATGAATGGGAGAATAAAGCACCTCTCATTTCCTTGAGGTAATCGAATCCAGCATCAACTATCCGGATCCACGCCCAACTCCCGCAACCGTTGCGCCAGTTGTTCCGCACGCTGGCGCTCAGTGTCCGCACGCTGGCGCTCAGTGTCCGCACGCTGGCGCTCAGTGTCCGCACGCTGGCGCTCATCCTCCGCAAGTTCTTCGGGCCACAGGAGCAGTTCTCCCTGAGCATTCCACCAGCGCAACCAATTGCCGGTGCGGTTATCGCGGGTCCCCTCCCAGACGCCCAACTCTAATTCGAGTCCGGGAATCCAATATCGACCCGCTGCATTCGTGGTTTGAACTTGATAGCCCTGCGACTCTAAAGCGTAAACTTCTAAATGAGCGGTTTGCGGCTGAAAAATAGCATAAATCGGCACTTTAATTACCTGTTCGTAAAAATACCATTTGCCGATGCGCTGTTGAAACTCCATAGAATATTCTTCCCCATAGGTGTCGGAGAGAAATTCCATCACGATTAACGGAACCGGTCCTTCCGTGTGAGGGGTATAGCTGCGACGGGGAGCGGAATGGGGCCAAGGTTCTAGGGGACAAACGTACATCCAATCGGGAGCTTTACAAATAAAGCGGTCATTAATTGCAGCACAGAGGGCAAAATTGCTGGTAATTAAAGCCGATTCTATTAATCCTGAAGGCAGGGATTGACGCAAGGCGTTCGCTAATAAAGGATGTTCTGAATTTTCCACAGGATCGTCCGGGAGTACAAAGTCATCTGGGAGTTTGGGCCAGGTAATTTTTAATTCGGAAACAGGGGATTGAGGTATGACAGACATGGGCAACCTCGCCGGAGTATTTACAAGGGTAATGGTGTTATTTTATCGAATGGAAAGGCGATCGCAGGTCTTGATTTCTCCGAGAATTAACCGCGCCTGCATCCTCCTTGCGAAGCGATCGCCCCTGCATCGCCATCGCCCATCCCAGCACCGGATCCCCATTTAGGTTACAATTGCTTCAGATCGGGCGTTCTGCAAAACCAAAGCATGATAGATACTGTGCAAACCCAACTGTACCGACTGCAACAATTTGCCGATACCCTCGTCTCCACCCAGCTAAGTCACCTCACCTGGGTTAGCGTCGGGATTATTTTTCTCGCCGGTTTGCTCACCAGTTTGACCCCTTGCATGTTGTCCATGCTTCCGATTACCATCGGCTATATCGGCGGCTATGAGGCAAAAAGTCGCCTGCAAGCGGCCACTCAGTCCACCTGGTTTTCCCTGGGGTTAGCCACCACCCTCGCCGGATTGGGCATTCTCGCCGCTTTCCTGGGCCAGGTGTACGGACAAGTGGGCATCGGATTGCCGATTATTGTCAGCATTATCGCCATTCTCATGGGTCTCAATCTCCTGGAAGCATTGCCCCTAAAACTTCCTTCCGTTGATGGCATGGATTTTATCCCCAAAACCGTGCCTGATGGGGTGCGGTCCTATCTTTTGGGACTGACATTTGGGTTAGTAGCATCTCCCTGTAGCACTCCAGTTTTAGCAACCTTGCTCGCCTGGGTGGCGGCGACGCAAAATACCCTCCTCGGTGGCGCGCTGCTTCTTTCCTACACCGCCGGTTATGTCGCGCCTTTGATTTTAGCCGGCACCTTCACCGCTACCTTGAAAAAACTGCTGGAAATGCGCCGATGGTCCGCTTGGATTACCCCCGTCAGTGGGGCGCTGTTAGTCGGATTTGGCGTATTTTCTCTGTTATTTCGCCTCGTTCCCGTGGCGTAATAGAAAAGCGTGGCGGCGCGCAATTTGACAGGATTTCTTATTCTTCTTTTCGCGAAAGCAACAAGGTTCTACTGACCGAGTAAAGCATCACAACTAAACTAGAAAAGACTAATGACAAGTGACAATTCTTCTGTTTCTACTGTAGCGAACGGCTGGTCGAGTTTGAAGCGGTTTTTCCGCCAGCAGGTATTGCGGTTTTTGGGGGATTTGCGCTTGGCGATCGCCCTGTTACTCGCGATCGCATTCTTCAGCATCTCCGGAACCGTCATCGAACAAGGTCAATCCCTCGCCTATTACCAATCCAACTATCCAGAAAACCCCGCCTTATTTGGCTTTTTAACCTGGAAAGTGATTCTGTTCATGGGACTCGATAGCGTTTATCGCACCTGGTGGTTTTTATCCCTCCTGGTACTCTTCGGGTCTAGCTTAACCGCCTGCACCTTTACCCATCAATTCCCCGCCTTAACTGCAGCCCGTCGCTGGAAATTCTACCAGAAACCGCGCCAATTTGAAAAATTAGCCCTCAGCGCCCAAGTCAAAATCGGGACGATAGAGGGATTGGAAAACCTGTTAAAAAAACGCCGCTATCGGGTGTTTCGCGAAGGCGACGCCCTCTACGCGCGCAAAGGATTAATCGGGAAAATCGGTCCGATTTTGGTTCACGCCAGCATGTTAATTATTTTAGCTGGGGCAATTTGGGGCGCGCTCACCGGATTTATGGCGCAGGAAATGGTTCCGAGTGGGCAAGTATTTCGCGTGCAAAATATTATCGATGCCGGACCTTTGGCGGCGGCGCAAGTGCCGCAAGATTGGGCGGTGAAAGTCAATCGATTTTGGATTGATTATCTGCCCGATGGGACGATTGACCAGTTTTATTCTGACCTTTCGGTATTGGATGAAGAGGGAAACCAGCGCGATCGCACCACCATTCACGTGAATAAACCCCTGCGCTACAAAGGCGTGACCATGTATCAAACCGATTGGGGCGTTGCTGCAGTACAAGTGCAGCTTAATAATAGCCCCATTTTTCAGCTTCCAATGGCGAAGTTAAATACCAATGGAAACGGGCGATTTTGGGGCACTTGGATTCCCACTAAACCGGATTTGAGCGAAGGGGTTTCTGTGGTGGCCAAAGATTTACAGGGCACTGTATTAATTTATGGTTCTGATGGTAAACTGATTACCTCGCTTCGCACCGGAATGGCAACTGAGGTGAATGGCGTTACCCTAAAAGTTAAGGATTTAATTGGCAGCACTGGGTTGCAAATTAAAGCAGATCCGGGCATCCCGATTGTTTATCTCGGGTTTGGATTGTTAATGATGGGCGTGGTGATGAGTTATGTGTCTCATTCCCAAGTTTGGGCGCTGGAAAAAGAGGGGGAATTTTATGTAGGCGGAAAAACCAATCGCGCCCAAGTGGCATTCGAGCGCGAAGTTCTCGAAATGTTGGATAATTTAGAAAGCGGTTCCACTCCGGGAGAACCTGCGATCGCTTCTTCTCGTTTCGCCAATCAAAACTAATGTTTTTTGGGAAAAATTGTAGTTTCTTGCAGGAGGCGGAACTCGGATGGTTCGTTCCCAGCATGAGCTGGGAACGAGAAAACAGGAAATTGTATTATGATTATTCGGACTTTTGATGGCGAACTTCGATGACGGTGTGAACGTTTCCGCGTGGGTTGAAATCCGCTTTAATGGTTGCATCTAACGGGTTGCAAGCAGCCACAAAATCATCGAGAATTTGATTCACGGCTTCTTCATGGGAAATGTAGCGATCGCGGTAACTATTAATGTACAGCTTAATCGCCTTCAGTTCCACCACCCGCTCGTTAGGCACGTAAGTTAGGTAAATTGTCGCAAAATCTGGATAGCCAGAAAAGGGACATTTACAGGTAAATTCCGGCAAGGTGATGTGAATATCGTAGCGTCTTCCCACACGGGGATTGGGGAAGGTAATTAATTTACCTTCCTCAATCTCTCGTTCCCCATATTTCACCTGGGCGGTTTCCTCGGGAGTATTGCTCTGGAAAGACAACTCGGATGGCGTAGAAGAATGGGTCATTGTTTGGAATCAATCTAGAATTTGGACAGGGTGCAAGCGAGGAAGGAGAAACAAAACCGAGGGGAATTATTTCCCCACTGTCTCCCCATTCTAGTTTACCATAACCTTCTCTACGGATGGCTATCCGATAAAAGACTTTCCCCCCACGGGAGTTTTCCCCTGCAAGATTGTCACTGCAATCTAAGTCTTTAAGGTGCGGAAAAATTTTACCCAATTGACGCGGTATTCCGGCGCTCCAAACCTTCTTTGATACGTAAAATACTTGTTCAGCACTCGCTTGATTGGGGAATGAGAAGTGGAGTGCAAGCAGCGCCACTCTTGCCGTTCAAATTGCGAAGCGCTTAAGGTTTGGCTGGTGGAAACGGTGGGATTGACAAACGGTACGTGAAAGGTATCTTCAAAGGCTTTGATAAAGTTTTGCCAAGGGAGGATAAAGCGAAAGGTTTTGACGCGATCGCGCAATTCATCCCCATCAATTTCATCCCCATCCACTTGCAGGATTCTGCAAGCATCGGCTAGCCGCACTAAGGGCACCACGGGAGTTCTGGAACCGCCGGCTACGCTAATATAAAATAATCGATCCGTGGGGTGCAAAACATGGGTGAAGGTGTCACCCACTGCAGTTTTTCTGGCCCCTTGCCAAAAGGTTTCTTCCAGTGGTTCGCCAAAGGCATCCCAAAATAAATGCCAGCGCAACATTAAAGATAAATTGGATTGGGTGGTAAATTCCCAGACACAATCCGATGGAGAAAGGCGATCGGGGATGGGTTTTTTAGGTTTCCACCCCATGCGCGACAGGATTTTCATTGCGGTTATCGCATCTTCCCCGCAGACAAGTATCTCAAAGTTATGAATCGTTCGCTCTCCAATATCGGAGTAATAAAGCAAACATAAAGCAGCATCTTTGATTAAGAGACTGGGAATGCTTGCCGCTTCAAATTCTTGTAATATTTCAGTTAATTTTTTGAAAATCACCTGGTTTTCACACCAGGTTCGTCGATACACGCCTTTCAGCTTCGCCAAGGGGCGATCGCCGATATGGTATTGGGACAAATTTCGATACAATAATGGCAGCAAGCGATATGATTCCGAATCTAGGGTTTCAATATTGACTGAGGCGCTCCATTCTTCCCAGTAAGCAATCGCTTTTTCGCTGGTTTCCACAGCAGCTTGGAGCAGTCGTTTTTGCTCGAATGTGGGCTGACCCCAAATCATCGGATTTTGTTGGTTCATATTCAGTGTCCTCGATATTTTAATGGAGAAGAAATTCTGCCCATCCGGTTGCATACCGACTTCCAGATGAGGCGGAACCTTGATGTGTAATCGTTCCCATCTTATGCTGGGAGTGAGGGGAAAACTGGAATTCCTGGGGAATTGACGCGGATTTTATAGAGGGAAGTTTGAGCGGTGATATAAAGGGTTTGCCCATCGTCATCTCCCCAAGCACAGTTGCTCGGTTGTTCTGGGGTGAGAATCGTTCCTAAATGAGTGCCTTGCGGGTTAAAAATCCACACTCCAGCGGCACCGGTACAGTAAAGATTGCCTTGGCGATCGCATTTCATCCCATCGGGCAAACCGGGTTCTTTGACATTCATATCGGCAAAAATTCGACTGTTCCCTAGCTTACCATTTTCTAAAACATCAAACACGCGAATGTGACGGCGTTGGGAATCATCCACGTAGAGTGTTTTCTCATCGGGCGAAAACGCTAAACCATTGGGTTTCTCGAAATCATCGGCGACGAGGAGAATTTCGGTTTCGGTGCGATCGCCGGAAATGAGATAAACCCCTTGCATCGGTTGTTCTTGCTGTTGTGGCTCGATTCCATAGGGCGGATCGGTAAAGTAAATCGCCCCATCACTTTTGACCACAACATCATTCGGACTGTTTAATTTTTTGCCGTTAAAACTGACAGCTAATGGGGTAATTTTTCCATCCATTTCCGTGCGGGTAACGCGGCGAGTTCCATGTTCGCAGGCAATCAATTGTCCTTGTCTGTCGCGGGTTAAGCCGTTGGCGTGGTGACTGGGTTTTCTAAATACAGTGACCTCACCCGTGGCGCTGAGTTGGTAAATAATATTGGCGGGAATATCGCTAAATAAAAGCACCTGCCGTTCGCCAAACCAAACCGGCCCTTCTGTAAACTCAAATCCCCTAGCAACGCGCTGCAGTTTCGCGCCTTGGGGGAATAAACGCGCGAATTCGGGGCAGTTGCTTTGCAGTGGGGATTTAAACCGATATTGGATTCGGTTTTTCCACATTTGTTTGAGTCGAGATTTTAGCATCACAATCATCCTATTTTTTAGGGTTTGGGCAATTACCTCGTCAGTGGGGTGGATGTTCGCGAACGCGATGATTGTATAAAGATAATCCGGCATCGATTTTGAGAATCGTGCCGGTCGTAAATTGTGAGAAATAATCCGCCGCTAAATATACTGCCGCTCTGCCAATGTAACGCGGGGGAATAGAATGCCGATCCAGGACGGTATAAGGGTGCGGCAGCGGGGTGCCGTCCTCGTTTTCTGCGATCCATCCCGGCGCAATTCCATTCACCCGGATGTCATGGGGCGCAAGGTCTAGGGCGAGTTCTTTGACGATCGCTCTTAATGCGGCTTTAGAGGCACTGTAGCTCACCCAGCGGGAAATTTCCCACTGGTGTATAGAAGTGATAAATATAATCGACCCCTTCCGTTGCCGATCGCGCATTCTGTTGGCGATCGCCTGAGTTAAAAACATCGGTTCCAATACATTAGTATTAAAAGTAGCGTGCCAATCGTCCAAATTGAACTTTTGTAGTCCGATGTTCTCGATTTTCAGTCCCACATTATTCACCAGTACATCTATATCAATTTCACTGGACTCTAATTCGCGACAAAACTGGACCATTTCCTCATGCCTAGAGATATCAAACGTAAAGCTTTGAAAGTGAATTGGATAGGATTTTAATTCCGACTCTAATTGTTCTGTTTTGTTGGCAGAACGCTCAATTCCAAAGATATTGGCTCCCTGTTTCGCCATTTCCAGGGCAATACTTCTGCCAATATTACGCCCGGTGCCGGTAATCAGGACGTTTTTATTTTCTAATAGGCGATCGCTGATAATAACCCGGGGTTCCGGCGGTACGTTGAGAACTTTTGCTGACTGGGGGGAAGGATTGAGAAATCCTTTTACACCCGCTTTTAACCGCTGCTTCAAGTTAAATTTCATAGTTGCTTTTTCCCTCGACGGCGATCCAGGGATGCTTTGACAATGCGAACGTAGTCTTTTCGGAAGTCGCGATCGCGACTCCCAGTATTCGTTTGATGAATCCTGCGCCTGAGTACCAATTCAGGTAACATGGCGCTGTTTAACCCCGCTTCCATTGCTTTTAAATACCAGTCGATAAATTCCCCTAATTTCCACTGGGTATCGAACGATCCGACACGCTCAAACGCCTCGCGTTTAATCAACAAGGTTCCAGGATGATATCCCGGAATTAATTCCGGAGGACAGTAAAACTGCTGTTTGACACTTTCGGGAAGTTCGGGACTGTGAAAGTTTTTCATCTGTCCGAATACCATGTCCACTTCCGGGCGATTGGCAAAGATTTGCAGTTGACGAGTTAATTTGTCTTTCTCCCACAAATCATCTGCATCTAAAAAAGCAAAATAGTTGCCTTTGGCGAGTTGAGTGCCATAGTTGCGAGCAGTTCCCGCACCCTGATTGGGTTGAGAATAGTATTGAATGGAGTCGGAAAATTCCTGTGCTACTGCAGCACTGTTGTCGGTGGAACCATCATCAATGACCAGGATTTCAAAGGGGGGATGAGTTTGCTGCAAAACGCTGAGAATCGTTTCTTTTAAGTAGCGATCGCAGTTGTAAACCGGAATAATCGCACTCACTAAGGGTTGACTGTCGCTCATGTTAAACTCCCTGCATTCTTTGTCAGTTAATCGGTGGTTTGCAGCATCGAGTTATCCTTCATTCCCAGTTTTTTGCTTTTTCCGCCCAATTGATTGCCTCAGGTTAATAATTAATTAAATGACTGAAATCGAGGATGACTGGGATGAACGCCGAGATATTCCGATAGCGGCGGTAAATTAGTGGGTAAGCTGAGGGCAGATTCTTGGCGTTGGCGTTTGCGCTCGATGTGCTTTTTATACACTCTCAAAAACCCCAAGTCTACTAATTTTTTCCCCGCCGTCATATTTTGCTCGTGCTTGCGATAAAATAACGTGACGGTTTTGATGACTGTTTTGGGAATATTATTTTCCCAAGCTCGCAAGAAGAAATCCACATCTTCGCCATAGCGCATGGTGGCATCAAATCCGGTAAGTTTGTCGAAAACGACTCGGCGATATAGAGCGCTTCCCAAATTAATGTATTGATAGGAGACAGAAGTTTCTTGAAACTGAGACTCGGAGAGTTCGAGTTCTTGAATTAACCCTTGGGCAATTAAAATCTCGGGAAATTCTCGCAAGGGGGTGACTAATGCGTGCAAACAATTTTCAGACCATAAATCGTCCGCATCTAAAAACCCCAGTATGTCGCCGTTTGCTAGTTTTATGCCAGCGTTGCGAGCTGCAGCCGGACCGGCATTTAATTGATAAATGTAGCGAATTTTCTCCCCATATTCCTTGGCAATTTCAGCGGTTTTATCGGTAGAACCATCATCAATAACTAGAATTTCTAGAGGCTGATAATTCTGACCCAAAACGCTTTCAATGGCGTCAGCTAGATAGTTTTCTCCATTGTGAACGGGGATAATAACACTGACCAGCGGTAAGTTTTCCATCGCTTTTTACTGTATTTATTGGCTGATAAGTTGGAAAATGACTTGTGGAATTTGCTCGATTTCACTGCCTAATTGAAGTTCGTAACAGGGCACGCGATCGGCGACTTTTTTCATCATTTGGCAGGCTTCTTTTCCGGTACCGGGTAATTGAATCATCGTACTCGGAGCCAGTGCGGTTAAGGCGGTGGTGGATGAGGTGGCTTGCAATCGAGTGTCTTTGCTACCGACAATTCGGGGAATGAGAATGGCTTTGATTGGGAAAGTGGTGAGGATTTTTTCGGGAAATGCTTGATGAATAAAGTAAAGCGCTTTTTCGGTTGCGAGGCGATCGCGATTGCGAATGGCAGAAGTTAAAAAGGGCAACCGTTCTACATCATCGGCATTTTTTTTGCCCGTGTTATAAAGACTAAATACCGTGGGAGTTGGTGTGGGGGAAATCAAACAATAATCGTCACTGGCGTAAAAAAGGTTAGAATTCAAGCAGGCTAATGCTGAGGTGGATTTTCCAGAACCGCCTTTTCCGGTGAGCAAAACCCCGCCTTCGGGAAGTCCTACTGCACCGGCATGCACCAGTTGCACTTCTCGCTGACTCAACCACACATTAAAAATGGTTCGCAGGGGAGAACCGGTTTCCCAATAGGGAATTTGTTTGGCGGTGGACACCCAGTAAATCCCTAAGTTGCGATCGCGATCTAACACACTTAAAGCGTAAGACCCCCATTGAAAACTGGTATGAATGCGATCGGTATTATACCCGATAATTTCTCCCCGTTTGGGATGATAGCAATCTTTCGACCACGGGGGTGGTGGCATAACCGTTTGGGTGGATTCGCTATCCCACAAACAAACGGTCAGTTCTGGATTAACAATCGGTTCGATTTCTAAATGCCCTAATGCCGGGGTCAAATAAGGAATTAACGCCTGGCCGGCAAAACACAAGCGAATTTTATGCCCCCCTAGGTTATAAAACCGTTCCACAGGCCCTTCCGATGCCGTTTCTGCGGTTTTGTAACGCGCGTACACCGCATTAAAAAAATCTAGGGGCGCTTGTTCGTCACTGTTCAAAGAGGTGGTTTCCTGCCCTAAATCATGCTCGATCGCCATCGTTTTTTTTGCTCTATCCTTTTGAATTTTTTGGGGCTGAGCATCTCTCTCAACCCCGATTTGCTTGTGGTCCACTTTCGTTTATTGCTTGACGTTCGGCCATCCCATTTCATCCACTTCATGGATGGGATCTAGCGCTAGCAATTCTTCCATATCCGTGTATTTTTGCAGGGTAGGAATTTCAAAAGGCTGCTTTTGCGGGGGAGAAGCATTCTCCGCAGCAGGACTGGATGAAGATTCCGAGGTCAATGAGTCACTCGATGCGGGAACAATCAGTTCTTCCTGCTGCAGTTTGTCTAAAAATTCCTGAATTGAATTTTCGATTTGACCCGGTTCTCCCTCGTAGCGATTTAGGATTTCTGCTACCACTAAATTGCTGGGTGTTCCTTGGATCAGACTTTCCCAAATTTCGGCTCCGGTTGCCAGAAAACTATAGTAGTCCCCTTTGTCTAAGTTGACCACTACCACTTCTCCATCAATGGTTTCGTGAACCACTTTAGGACTGTTGACTCTGTATTTTTGCGCTACGTTCATTGTCGTTTGGCTATATCTAGAAACGATATCCGTTTGGCGATCGCTCGACCTTATCTATCGGCAAAGTATGGGTGACATCGATTGCTTATTTTCCAGCCATTTACTGCATGAGTCAAAATTGAGTTTTGCTTTAAACTGTGGGCCAATCGAGCCACTTAACCCTTACGACTTTACTATTCTGACAAAACCCGACCTCAATTTTACCTGTGTTCTACAACAGTAGATTACGGCAAAGCAGGGAAAACTACAATGCCTCGGTAACGGTTTGGGTGGATTTTAGCCAGATATATCCAAGGTCTTTCACCAAACTTAACCCTAAATTAACCTTATTTTTTCCCCTTGTCAAGGGATTTAGCCGTTTTTTTCGAGTGGATGTATCCTTCAGCCTACAATGGGATTTTTGTCACTTACTATTTTGAGTTTTTGTGTTTCAAATGCAGCAATTTTACGGCAGGAAACTCTATCCGGATAAACTCTGCTAAAACCCAGATGATAAAAGGATATCTGAGAGCATTTACCCCCCTGCTTTGAATCAAGCGGGCGTTGCTTTAATTATTGCGCTTATAAAGCAAAAAAAATGAAATGGAGAAAAATCACAGCGGGGTCAAATGGACGCGATCGCCGCGCGGTTGCTTGTCACCGGAAACCCGCCCCGAGAGCATATCTGGTTTTTCCCATAAAACCCCGCTTTCAACAATTTAAAGCGATCGCAATTCTCCCGGGTTTCATCGAACAGCGATTTGGCTAGATTAATGGCTCTGTTTTGGCATAACTTTCATAATTTGTTCGCGCACCAGTCGGTAGGGGCGCAGAAAATAATAGGGAAATCGGGGAAACTCAGCTAACGGTAACAACAACCAGTCTGATGTGGTTGGGGTGGTTGCAAGTTGGACAAAATAATTCAGGCGATCGGCAAAATGTTCTCTAACTTGCAGGTGAAATCGGGTCTGGGTGCCATCGGGTTCGGAACTGAATTGCGGGTCGAACAATTGTTGATAAACCCAAGGGACGAGGGATTTCAAGCTGGGGTCGCGGTTCAGTTTCTCTTGAATATTTTCGGGTAAATCAATTCCTAATAATTCCGACGCCAGCTTTAACCCCAATCCGAGCATTCTCTGCACTCTCTGACACCGCGCTTGTTCTTGAATTCGGTCCCAATCAAGCTCGGGGTGGCTGTGAATCAAGTATGCAATGTCGGCAATTCTAGCCAATTGCCCCCAACAGTCTTTCGTCCCATGTCCCACCAGAACAAAAAGGGTGGTTTCTGGGGAAAGACAGGGCACCTCTTGACCGGAAATCGTCACAGTTTGCAGTGTATTCCAAAAGGCTTCGGTTTCCAGGGGAAAACTAAAATATTTCGGCATAATTCCCCAATGAAGTTCCACCACCAATTTTTTTCGCCGATGAACGAACGGATAAGCGGCTTCGCGAACGAAATGATAAATATCCCGCGATCGCAAAAATTTCTCCTCCTGTTCCGCAGTCAGTTCGATCCGCTCGATTTTCATCCCATATCCCTGGGCCAACAACACCGCTTTCGCTTTCTCGATATCTTTTTCGCGAATTAACAGGTCGATATCGGTAAACTGACGCAAGGAACAATTCCCATAAGCTGAAGCTCCCAAAACCGCTCCTTTGAAAGGAACTCCAACAATTCCTTCTTTTTCAAACAACTTCAGCAGGTTTATCAGTTCCCCACTCAACAATAAACTGCGTCGGCTGTTTAGGCGAAAATCTAGGTGCAACTGCTGGAAAATTTTCGGCGGAATTCGCTCCTTTAGCGGGTTGAAACCGGCATACACCAGGGGCGTGACCCGATGGCGATTGGCTAAGTTTAATAGAGCCGGCCAATACACCGACTTTTCTAACATACGTTTCAGCTTTTCTGTTTTTTCTGACTCGGGCTGAGGACTGCTGCAAGTCAGTACAATTTCTAGTTCCGACAGATGGTTGGTGGTGAATTTTTCTAGGGTAGTGGTATGCAACATCTGATGTAAAGTGAACGTTAAATCTGAGGAAATGGTCAGCGGACTATCTTCCGGAAAGGGAGAGAATTCGGGGTCAACTGAGAGGAAGTAGAACTCTATTTTCTCTGAAAAAATCCGAACCCCTGGCGTTTCTTTATATTTTTTTTATAAACTCCCGCGACAAAAAAGTAATCTGTGAAGTAGTCGAGAGGGATTTTCACAGGGAAGCTGTTTGCTGCGACGCCGGGAGTTTCTCGTTTTTGGCTTCAGTGGGGGTCAAAATTTCACGGATTTACCAGACCCGGGGGCAAACTAGCCACGGCAACTGATAGACAATCAAGAATAAACAACCGACAATTTGTCAGTTGGCAGTAGCATTTGCCGGAGAAATTTGTGGGGATTTCTTGACGAATCGGGGTTGAGCTTGCTGTAATCTGAGGCATAGAGAAGATCGTCGCGAGCAGGAAAACACTTGCGATCGCATTGAGTCCTTCGATGATTTACCACTAAGCCACTATGCGAAATACTACAACTCCCGGCAACGCGCCGCCAACCCCACCAACCCCCCCGAGTTCCAGTCAATCCTATTCTCCGTCGGTGCCGATTTCTCTGTATCGAGAAGTGGTTGCCGAATTACAAGCGGCCCAGGAAATGCTTGACTCGCTCAATACTCAAAATCAGCAGTTAGTTAAGCAAAATCAACAAATGCGCCAAGAAATTGAAAATGTGGTGCATTCGGCAATTCATTTGCAGAAGGTGGTAGACTCCTGGGAACCGATGAAATCCGCCGGTCCGCAGGTAGCTTCCGCTCATGCCAACCTGCCAGCAGAACCCCAAGGAGCCAAACCAGCGCCCCCCCGCGCCAGCGATCGCGGTCCAGGACCGGGGGCCTCGGGTTCCCCGTTTGCGATCGACGAACTCGATCGCAATGCAGGCGGTTCGCAACCGTTGTTTACCGAACAGCGAGAAACTCGTCCGCGTACCGGTTCGAGGAAGATGCGATCGTCCGATACCAATGGCTTGTGGTTGGCGATCGCCGTGATTCTGATTGTGGTCGGTGCATTTGCCATCGGTTATTCCGTGGTCCGCCCGCTGTTAATGAAACAGCGTTGAGTTGAGCGATCGCCCTGGGATACAATCGGGGCTACACCTATCTCATGCCCTCTGGTCTGTTTATTATTGCTCAAACATAGGGGTACGGCATTGCCGTACCCCTCGCGATCGGCTTTCGGTAATTTTATACAATGCCCGAAATCCCCAAAAAACCACCTTTCCTCCCCGGCATCCCCTCGCCCGTCAATCTATCTGCAACCGCAACATTGCAGTTTGTTTATCTCGAATTTTTACGCCAGCCAACACCTGGGCAAGTTTAACTCAATCCTTACCCATCCTTAACCCACAAATGCATCTTCTCCGGTTATCATGCATTTAGTAACGAATTTTACAGAAATTTTAGGCAAATTCTGAACTGGAGGAACGGATATGAGTATGCACCAACAAGCGCGGATGCTGATTCGGCGGAATCGTCAGCAGCAGAAACATCGTCAGGATTCCATGCTCACTCGCTTAGCATCGGAAGTCAATTTATCCAAAGAAACCCCGGAAGACAACCTCCCGAATTTCTAATCATCAATGACCATTGACCAATGACAAACGACAAATGACCCGTAACAAACGACCAATGACCCATAAAAACCAATTATTTTATCGCGGTAGAAGTTACGAAACCATTGTCCCTGTATGGGATGGGGTTGAGGGGGAACTCACCGGGAATTATCGGGGTGTGAATTGGCAAATCGCTTATCCGAGACATATGGAAATTCCCCAAAAAAGCATTCAGTACAAGTATCGGGGGATTGACTATTCTCATGGTAAAGATTCGGTTGCACCTGTCAAGACTCAAGAGATTCCCAAGTTAAAATATTCACAGGGAACGATCGAGGAGGCGATCGCGCATTCCAATCCTCCTTCAGGACTTAAACTGCCTGCCGATCGCGTTATAAATTTTCAAGCATGAAACGGGAAAGCGTTTGGCGAGAACCAGAGAAACATGGCGGAAGTTAGTTAAATCACGATGGTAGCCTGCTGTAGCAACAGTCGGCTATTTATTTTAGCCTGCACGAGATGGAAATTGTCGAGCCATTGAGATAATAATTATCCTTTATAGTATTTTAACCACAGCGATCGCGGTAAAAGTGTGTCCGGCTTTACAAAAATGTTTCGGGGAAAAGGGATAGTATGGGTTGGTTGGCGGTTCATTTCCCCCGAGGGTGGCAGCATCTGCTCCACGGACAAAAAAGTAGGCAAAACCTCATTGAACCCGATTCACGACAAAGGTTGTGACGGAATGATAAAAAAACTCCGGAATGAAGCGCAAATCAAACAGATGGGGTTTTAGGATTGGGGGAGAGAGGACCGATGGAACCAGAAACAGGCGATCGCGACTCCCATGAACGAATTAACAACATCCAACCCTTCTACAGAGGAAATCTCTGGAGAAGAAATGCAGCGCTTGATGAACTTGTCCTCGGAATTGTTTTGCATCAGAGGACCGTCGGGATATTGCGAGAAAGTCAGTCAAAACTGGGAACAGCATCTTGGATGGACAGCACAAGAGATGCGATCGCGACCTTGGAGTGACTTTATCCATCCCGAGGATATCCACACCACCCGGATTCTCGATCGAAACTGCCAAGCGGGGAAAACGTACCAGATAGAGAATCGGTTTTCCCATAAAAATGGGCTTTATCGTTGGCTATCCTGGAAAATATCGCGCAATCAGGATGGATATATCTATGCCGTTGCCAAAGACATCACCGCACAAAAAAGACTCAAACGGCAATTTACCTCCCTGCAAGAACATCTGAATGCCTTTTTTACCTCTGCCCCTGCCGGCTTAGCCATTTTAGACACAAGCTTGCGTTTCGTGCAAATTAACGAAACCCTAGCTGACATACAGGGGTTTTCCGTCACCACCCATGTGGGCAAAACCTACAGAGAAATTTTACCCCAAATTGCCCCGCGCATCGAACCGCTATTACGGGACATCATCGAAAAGGGAACGCCAGTATGCCAAACGGAATTTAGCAGCGAAATGCTCAATTCGCCGGGAAATATCCGACATTGGGTGGCATCTTTTTTCCCCATTCAGGATCGGATAAATCGAGTGCGCGGGATTGGGATGATGGTGGTGGAAGTGACCCAGCTCAAGCAAACCGAAGCATCCCTGCGCCACAGTGAAGCGGTAAACCAAGCCATTTTAAAAGCGATTCCCGATGCGATATTTTCCCATGACCAAAATGGCACTTATCTCGACTATATTCCCGCCCCTAATTTTGAAACCTTAGTGCCTCCGAGGGAGTTTTTAGGGAAAAAGGTGACGGAGGTTTTGCCGGCAAAATTGGCAGGGCAAGTAATGCAGAGTATCGATCGCGCGGTGAAAACCGAAGCCCCCCAGTGCTTTGAGTACCAAATCGATCTGAACGATCGCTGTTATTATTTTGAAGCTCGCACGGTCAAAAGTGACGAAGGAAACTTAATCTCAATAGTGAGAGACATTAGCGATCGCATCCGCGCCGAGAGAGCCTTGCGCGAGTCGGAAGAACTTCATCGGATTACCCTGAGCAATATTTCCGATGGCGTTTTCATCAGCGATTCCCGGGGGGAACTTACCTATATTTGCCCCAACGTAGAGAATATATTTCAGGGGCGCGGCTATCACCTAGAAAGGACAAAACACATCAATGATTTTTTTGGTAAGGGGTTTTTTGAATGGGTGATGCAGTCAGGTAATATTTGCTCGATCGAGTTCAAACAACTTTCCAATTTAGAATGGAAAATCACCGATAAACAAGGCAAAGCACACAACTTATTAATCAACGTCAAGCGGGTAGCGATTAACAATGGTACCCTGATCTACACTTGTCGGGATATTACCGATCGCAAGCAAGCCGAAAAAGCGCTGCAAGACAGTGAAGAGCGCTTCCGAACCATATTCGAGCAAGGCCCGCTGGGCATGGCGATCGCCGACTTAAACTATCAACTCATCAAAGTCAATCCCATGTTCTGCCAAATGCTCGATGCTCGCGAAGCAGACTTGCTCGGAAAACCGATGTCCGCACTCAGCCATCCCGATGATATCGCCGCAGATTGGCAACCGCTGCAACAGCTATTTACCCGAGAAATTCCGTACTTTCAAATCGAAAAACCCTACGTCAACCAAAGCAAACAAACCCTTTGGATAAAACTCACCATTTGCGCGATTTGGAATCGAAAAGGGCAGCCGATTTATGCATTAGCCATGCTGGAAAACATGACCCCGCGCCAGCAAGCCATCGAAGCCAAAAAGCGCAGCGAAAGACACTACCAAATGTTGCTAGAACAAGCCTCAGACGGGATTTTAGTCTTTGACGAGCGCGGGCATCTCACAGAAATCAATTCTCGAGGGTGCGAACTATTAGAAATGAGTCGCGAAGAGCTGTTACAAAAAAAGATTAGCCAGCTCATCTCTGCCGCCGATTTAGTCACCGAATCCCTGCCTTTAGCGGAACTGAAACGAGGGATTCCGGTTCTGGTAGAAGGACACCGGATGCGAGGCGATGGCACCTGCTTGCCCATCGAAGTGAGTGCTAAAAAAGTAGAAGACGGGAGAATCCAAGCCATCGTGCGCGACATCAGCGATCGCAAGCGCAGCGAAGAAACAATATTGCGGATTGCCAAAGCCGTAGAAAGTGCCAGCGACGCGATCGCGATCGCCGATGCTACCCACACTTATATTTACCAAAACCCCGCCTTTCGCCACTTATTTGAATATACCCTAGAAGAACTGAATGCGGCAGGTGGGTTCCAAGTGGCGATCGCCGATTCAGACAAAGCAACCACCGCGATCGAAACCCTAAAAAGCGGTCAATCCTGGCATGGAGAAGTGGACATCCGCACGCGCGGCGGGGCAATTATTCCCACCTGGTTGCAAGTAGATGCGATCGCCGACGGTGGAGGAAACATCGTCGGCACCCTGGCCATTTTTCGCGATATTACCCCCCTCAAACGCAGCGAAGAAGCCCTGCGACAAAGCAAAGAAACCGCCTGGGCACTGCTCAATGCCACCACCGAATCCTTATTGCTCATCTATCCGAGCGGAATCGTATTAGCTGCCAACCAAACCGCCGCCAAAAGACTGGGCAAATCCGTAGACGAACTGATGGGAAAATGCGTTTACGATTCTCTCCCCCCCTCAGTGGCAGCATCGCGCCGCCTGCATGTAGAACGAGTGGTGGAAACCGGCCAACCTACCCGATTTGAAGATAGTCGCTACGGTCGATATTTCGACTCCTATCTCTATCCAATTTTCGATCGCCTCGGCAATGTAGCGAGACTGGCAATTTTTGAACATGAAATCAGCGATCGCATCCGGGCAGAAAACGAACTGCGCCAAAGCGAAGCCCGATTTCGCAAAATTTTTGAAGAAGCGCGACTGGGGATGGCACTAATTGGCGAAAGCGGAGAATTCTTAAAAGTCAATTCCATGCTCTGTCACATGCTTGGCTATTGCGAATCCGAACTCAATGCCACCACCGTTTCCCAGATTACCCACCCCGACGATGTAGAAACCCAAAGACAGCTTTCGCGGCTAATTTTTGCCGGAGAAATTCCCTCCTACACCATTCAAAAACGGTATGTGAAAAAAAATGGCGAAACACTCTGGGCGATTTTAAGAGCCTGTTTGCTGCGCGATGCTTCCGGCAAATCTCCTTATGCATTAGTCACCATCGAAGACGTCACCTGGCGCAAGCACATTGAAGCCGAAATGTGCCAACTCAATGCCATGCTAGAGCAGCGAGTGCAAGAGCGCACCGCCGCACTGCAAGCTGCCAATCAAGAACTCGAAGCCTTTTGCTATTCCGTTTCCCACGATTTGCGCGCACCCCTGCGAATTATCAATGGCTTTTCCCAAGCATTATTAGAAGATTACGATTCCGCCCTAGATGAATTGGGGAAAGATTATTTGCATCGGGTTTGCGCCGGCACCCAAAAAATGGGTCAATTAATTGACGCTTTGCTGAGTTTGTCCCGGGTGAGTCGCACCCAGATGCAAAGAAAGCGGGTAAATCTGGCAGAGATTGCCCGCAGCATCCTCGCCGAGAAGCAACAGAGTGACGGCGATCGCTGCGTAGGGGTTGAGATTCCCTCGGAAATTGTCGCCGAAGGAGACCCTCACTTGCTGCAAGTGCTGCTAGACAACTTACTAGGCAATGCCTGGAAATTTACCAGCAAAACTCCCAACGCGCGGATTACCTTTGGCGTGACAGACCCTTCATCCCTGCCCGATTTCATATTAGAGCGACTCTTGCAAAACCAGGAATTCGAGAGCGCAACCCTGCCGATTTATTTCGTGGGCGACAATGGGGCGGGGTTCGATATGACCTACACCGATAAACTCTTTACCCCCTTTCAACGCCTGCATAAAAGCTCTGACTTTGAAGGAACCGGCATTGGGTTAGCCACTGTGGCGCGAATCGTGCATCGCCACGGCGGTGAAGTCTGGGCGAACTCCCAGGTCGGTGGCGGTTCTACCTTCTATTTTACCCTACAGCCGCCCCAGGTAAGCAGCGCTAAAAAACCCTGAAGTAAAACTTAATATCCGGCGCATTTGTACCGATTGAGGGTTCGAGGATTTAAGGGAGGATTGTGGGGGTAGCTTTTTCCTAACGATCCTCTGGCTCCTTGACGCAACGCTTCCATTTGTTTTAACCTTTCACCCCCGATTTTGATATTGTTAAGTTTACCTGAAAAAAAGCAGGTTTTCTCCACTATACATCTACAATAAAATCGTAACATGTTGGGGAGTTGCATCTAACGCCCAACCCGCCCCATATCCTTTACAGGAGAAAGCCATGACTCGCAAAGTTATCCTGCTAGTGGAAGACAATCCTGACGAACAGGTACTCACTCAGATGGCCTTGAACAAGATCGATCAAGCTCACGAAGTCGTGGTGGTGAATGATGGGGTGGAAGCGTTGGATTATCTGTTTGGCGTCGGGACTTATGCAGGCAGAGATCCGGCGATCGCCCCCCACTTGATATTACTCGACTTGAAACTGCCGAGATTAGATGGTTTGGAAGTCTTGCGCCGGATGCGCTCCGATCCGCGCACCGCCCTACTCCCCGTGGTGGTTCTCACCACCTCCAACGAAGACCAAGACCTGATCGACAGCTATCGACTGGGAGCCAATAGCTACGTCTGCAAACCAGTGGATTTCGGGCAATTCGTCCAAGCGGTTCATCAGTTAGGGCGATATTGGTTGGTTTGGAACGAAATCCCACCGGTGCAGGTGGGGTGGGAAAACTCAGAAAATCCAGAATAACGTCCGCAACCCATTGAGGGGTAACACCCCATTGGCGCAATCGAACCATTCCCCGGACACTAGATGGGAAACGATGTCATACCGCATCCTGCTGGCAAGGGTCTGTTTTAAAGGAGTCATTGTCATCGGGACTGAGCTTGCATTGGGCGCGAGTGACTTCTCCCCTCCCTTTTTCAGACCCCTATTTTCACCCGTTAAACGCCCCTTGCGGGGAAACGCCCCTCTGAGGAATTACCATCTGCAAGGTATTTTTTCCGATGGAATGCCTTAAAATTGAGTTACCCAGCAGCGATCGCCCTTTGCGCAAGCTATGCAGTTCAACTCTCAAACACAAGTACCGCGCCAGGATTTAGAAATCCCCATTCTTCAGCAGGCTCAAATTGAGGCAATACAATTCACACTGGCTAAGGGATGTGGAAAATCCCAGCCCCGATCGGGGGTTTAACCGTACCTGGCCACATCAAAACATTCTGGGATGGAGGGATAAGGAAGATGAGCCTACGCTTGAGCGTCGTGCTCGTAGAAGACAACGTGGATGATGCAATGTTGCTACTGCGCGAACTCAAACGCGGCGGGTATGAGCTAACCTGCGAACGAGTGGAAACCGCCTCGGAGATGAAAGCCGCGCTCGATCGCCAACATTGGGACTTAATTTTGGCCGATTATGCCTTGCCGCAATTCAGCGCCCCACACGCCTTAGAAATCGCATTGGAACGCGGGCTGGACTGTCCGTTTATCATCGTCTCCGGACAAATTGGCGAAGATGCCGCGATCGCCGCCATGAAAGCCGGCGCCCACGATTATATTATGAAAAACCAATTGGCGCGCTTAGTGCCGGCGATCGAGCGAGAACTGCGCGAAGCCGCAGGACGGCGATCGCGCTCGGTGGCAGAAGTGGCCCTGCGCGCTAGCGAACGACAACTGCGCGCCCTATTCGAGAGCGCCCTCGACGCGATGGCCATCTTTAACGACGATCGCCAGTTCGTCTCCGTCAATCCCGCCGCCTGCACCTTGTTGGGCTTATCCAACCAGGAACTCATCGGTCGCTCGATTGTAGAGTTTATCGAGTCTCCCTGCGACCTAGAACAAGCCTTATCCAACTTTTACGCCCAAAGTCGCGCCACCGGAGAACTCAAAATCCTGCGCTCTGACGGGACAATGCGAGATGTGGAATATTCCGCCACCGCTAACTTTATCCCCGGCTTGCATTTATCCGTGTTACATGATATCACCGAACGCAAGCAAGCCGAAGAGCAACTGCTGTACAATGCATTCTACGATCCCCTCACCGGACTGCCGAATAAAGCCTGGTTTCTCAACTGTTTGGGGCGATCGCTGCGCCATGCCAAACGACGAGCCAACTATTTATTTGCAGTCCTGTTCCTGGACCTCGATCGCTTCGGGATCGTGAAATACAGTTTCGGCCATTTGGTGGCCGATCGCCTGCTCAGCGCCACCGCCCGACGCCTCGGCACCTGTCTCGGACCAAAAGATACCCTGGCGCGGGTGGGTACCGATGAATTTGCCATCCTGATCGACAATATTCACCAGATCGCCGATGCCACCGCAGTGGCGGATAAAATTCATAAAGAACTGACTTTGCCGTTTGAAATCAACGGCCATGAAATGTTCTCCACCGCCAGTATCGGCGTAGCAGTAGGCAGCAGCAACGCCAGCGCTTCCCCTTCTCCACCGGATGAGCATGGCGATCGCCTGTGGGATTACTCCGCAACCAATACCCTCAACCAACCCGAAGACTACCTGCGCGCCGCCGATACCGCCATGTACCACGCCAAAGCAATGGGCGGCGGTCGCACCGCGTTATTCGAACCGGACATGCATGCCGGCGCATTGGCGATGTTGCAACTGGAAACCGATTTGCGTCGCGCCCTGAAACGGGAAGAATTGCAACTGTATTATCAGCCCATCGTCAAGCTCAGCACCGGGCAAATCTCCGGTTTTGAAGCCCTGATTCGCTGGCGACACCCCACCCGAGGTTTGGTCTGTCCAGGAGAATTTATTCCCATCGCCGAAGGTACTGGCTTGATCGTGCCGATGGGTGCCTGGGTACTGGAAGAAGCCGCCCGCCAACTGCGTCAGTGGCACGCCCAATTGCCCTCGGGGGCGATCGCCAATTCCCCACTCCCCTGGGAAGACGCTCCTTTGTCTTCCGCTTCCACGCTGTTAACCATGAGCGTCAATCTCGCCGGGGTTCAATTCGCTCATCCGGGATTGCTCGAGCATATCGATGGTATTCTCCAACAAAGCGGTATTCCGGGGGAGACTTTGAAGCTCGAAATCACCGAAACGGCAATTATGGCGGCGGCTGAATCCGCAACGGCTTTGCTCTTGCAGCTCAAAGAGCAACAGATTCAGTTATGCATCGACGATTTTGGCACCGGTTACTCGTCTTTAAGTCGCTTGCAGCGCTTGCCCATCGATACCCTGAAAATCGATAAGTCGTTTGTCTCGCGCATGAGTATGGAGTCGGAAAGTCTCGAAATCGTCCGCACTTGCGTGGATTTGGCTCACAATCTGGGAATGGATGTGGTGGCAGAAGGGGTGGAAACCCCGGAACAATTGGCGGGCCTGCGGGCGCTCAAATGCGAGTACGGTCAAGGGTATTTTTTCTCTAAGCCCCTGGATGCCAAGGCAGCAACCGCTTTGTTGGCATCGAACCCGCAGTGGTAGGCAGGCTCAATGTTTTTGGCGGTTTTTTGATGGTGGATGCACTCGCCGGCTGGCTTTTCTCCCCCCCCCAGGGGCACGCCTCCCCCAATCTGCGCGATCGCCTCCCTGGCTCCCCCGCTTTTACATCTAATTTGCATTTTTCCTTGGAGGTGATTTCTGGAACAATTCTCACAGTATGAATTTAGTTTATAAAAAATTTGCTTACAAAAGTGCAAAGTTGCAAACCAGGCATTGCCCAGCTAATCGGATGACAAATGCAAACTAAAATAAAAACGATACCTTCGCCTCGGCGCGATCGCTACGGCGCGATCCCAAAGAAAAGCTTAATTAAAGATGTCAAAACTAGGCGGATGCAGACCTGGAGATTTATGCTTAAAGGTAGGAATTATACCTTGTCGAGAGTAAAGGAAATGAATCATGTTTTACACCGACCCCCTAAATTTAGATATCAATTCGTTTATTTCCCCCGAAGAGGCGATCGCGCCGAGGCACCCCCTTTATAAACACCTCAGCTTCCCCATTCCCAGCCTCCAGCACGCCTCGCCGGAGCAAATCAAACAAGTTCAACTGCGCGATCGCATTCCCGGCGTGGTCAAACGCTTGATTCCCTTTGACGCAGAAACCTCTTGGGAATATTGGTGGGTGGTTCCCGGGCGAATCCTGCTCCCAGAAGATGTGGATTTGCTCGATCGCGATCGCGATCGGCTCGAAAATATCCTCTCCCAACTCCTCTGGTTGTTGGGCGGTTACTGCTTCGCCGATCGTACCCCGCGCGATGGCGAGTTAACCCCCATTCACGATTGGCATCAGGTGGTCGAACAAGCGCGCCAACTCGGTTTTAACTCCTATCTGCTCGATATCGATTACCTCCCCACCGCCATCAAACCCTACACCCCGGACCTGGACACTCTTAACCGTAGCAGTTGCGAATATGTCGCAGTAGAACCAGCCCATTGGCATATCGAATTCTTCGAAATCCAACCCACTGACGGCGGATTTATTATCCAAGAACCCAAACAGCTCTGTAGCTGCCAAATTTGGACGGGCAAGCCTTTTCTCAAACATCGCCAAACCGGCCAAACCTCGATTCAATACGATTTATGGGTGTGCAAACCCCTGGATATCACCACCCCACCCTGGCGAGAACATGCCGAATTTGTGAAGCAATAATTTTTCTTTTCTTTCTCTAACGGTTGCCGCGAGAGGTACAGTTTCCTCAAAAGGGGGTTGTGGTACAATAAGCTATCGTTCATCCAAATGCTGTAAGCGCAGGGGCAGCATTTTATCGTTCCACTCAGTGCTAGGAGGGTGCCTTCTCGATGAAACTTGAAAAAGCCATGCCAACTAACACCCTAGGATATTGGGCGACAATTGCCGTTCAAAAGCATTTCGAGAAAACCATTAAATACGAACAAGATGTTCTCGAAGACCGCGATCCAGAAGCACTCCATCAAATGCGAGTCGGAATGCGACGTCTGCGATCGGCAGTGAAAGGGTTTGCACCAGCTTTACATCTGCCCAAAGCCGCCCGGGAAAAACAAATTGGCAAAATCTCTCGCAGTCTCGGAATGCTGCGCGACCTCGATGTGCTGCTCGAGGCGATCGAAACTCGCTACCAACCCGCTTTACCCAAAAAAGAAAAGGCAACCCTCAAAAAGGCTTTAGAACTCTTAGCCGAAGAACGTCGTCATGCCTTCCGCGTGGTTAGCTCAACTTTAAAAGAAAACCGATATCTATCGTTTAAAGAAAAGTTGAGCGCGTGGCTGGAAAATCCTCGCTATGAAGCAATGGCTCAGTTTCCCATCCAAGAGGTTCTACCCGATTTACTCTTGCCCGAAGTCAGCACCCTTTTTCTTCACCCCGGGTGGACGATTGGCGTTAATTGGAAAGACGGCAAAATGGAAATCGAAAATCTCAGCCCTGAAGCTGTGGAAAAAAAATTCGCCAAGCAAGGAGAAGTGTTGCACGACCTCCGCAAGCAAGTGAAGCGGGTTCGCTATCAAATGAACTTGTTTACTGAGTTCTATGGTTCGGCATTTGCAGAATATGTGGATGATATGAAATCGATTCAAGATATCTTGGGGAATATGCAAGATAGTGTCGTGTTAGCCGAAACTCTCACCGATGTCTTCCAGTCGAACCTCGCCAAGCAACTGCCTACCCTGGCGGAAAAACTGGGGGAAACGCGATACGAGTTTTGGTTGAATTGGCAGCCTTTGCATCAGAAATACATGAAAGCGGAAACCCGCACCGCTTTTCGCGCCGAATTGCTCCATCCTATCCCGGTGGTGGAAGAATAAGGGTTTTCGTTCTCCCACGGAAAATACTTCCGCCAAAACAAACCTTTGGCATCAAGAATTGAGAATCTCGCAGTCTCGGTTCTTTATTTGTCATTCAAAATTAACAATTAACAACAAACAATTTAAGCGGAAACCCTCCGGATCGGCAAAATTAAAGCAAATCTTAGGATAGACGTAATCAAATGATTACCTCGTCTTTACCTTAAGTGTTTAAAGTAAAGGTAAAGTTTGTAACCAGTGTTCTTGACTGGTAGGTAAAAGTATGCCCCCAACGTTCAACACAGTTCTCGAAGCCAATCTCCATCAGCTTAATGAAGAGAAGGCGTTGCATTTTTATGCTAAAGGGGAAAACATTCCCATCTTAGCCCAAGGGATTTGGCAAGTAGCCCAAGGATTGGTGCAACTAAGTACGCTTTATCCCAGCGGAGAAGAGGGACTTTTGGGCTGGGTCGGGCCATCTATGTGTTTTAGTCTGTCGTTTAGCTGTATGCAGACTTATCAGGCAAAGGCGCTATCCGACGTCCACTTGATGTGGTTTTCGGTCCGCGAAGTGGAAACTACCCCCCATTTAGCCCGGGACATGTTCCCCCAACTGATGCGGCGTCTGCGTCAGGTGGAAGCTATGTTAGCGATCGCCGGACAGCGACGAGTAGAAGATCGGTTGGTGCAGTTGTTAATGCTGTTGAAACAGGAAATCGGCGAATCCATCCATGAAGGAACTCGCTTGATGGTTCGTTTGACTCATCAGGAAATTGCCAGCGCGATCGGTACCAGTCGCGTTACCGTGACCCGGATGCTGGGCAAGTTACGCAAAGAAGGCGCGATCGCCGTGGATGCAAAGCGTCACATTATCATCAAAGATTGCCAATTTCAGAGTATGATGGAGTGTTCGGTTCTGCGCGAGTTTTAATCCCTTCCACCCCGCGTGGGAACCGATTTCGGGTGGCTTCTGCTTTGCCAGTGGCACTGGCTTGTATTCTCTGGCAAGGTAGTCTCTCCCCACCCAACGTCACCGTAACATCCCATGAGACCATCTATCTCTCGCTAAGTGAGTATTGCTGCCGCACCGACGAACCCGCGCCGTCATGGCTTCTTATGGTGACGGTTGACGTTTTTTATATTTACCAGAATCCGCCTTAATGCTGTTTTCTGGGATTTTATTTATCTCCCTAATACCTCCGCTTAGATACTTTGCGTTATCTCACTTAAAATAGAAAAACGCGATCGCAGTAGCCAGCCTCTAGATTTTCGGGCATTCACTCCCTACAATCCACTCTCGCAACAGTCTTACTTCAAACTCGGCGATATCTCTCTAGCATTTTCAACTCCTTATCTGCAATTTGATAAACTCGATTCAAACATCTATCTGTTATTTATAATGAATTGTCAATAGGTTATAAGTAGATAGATTCAGGACAACCGCAACATACCCCACGGGTAGGGTGGGCAACTCGCTGCCTACCCTACAGGTAGTGCTTTTGGCGGCGATATCCCACGGGCATTTCAGCCGTTCCCTCTTCTCTCGCCTGATATTTGTAAAGTTTTGTAAAGATTTTCGCAAGCTAGATGACAATTATTTGCATCTGGAGTAAGATGAACTGAAAGATTAAAACGGCTTTTCTCGGCGAAGAGTAAAAAAACCCTTACCACATGGGGGAAGCCACGGACTCTTTACTGCAAATTATTCTCATTAAAGGGACGTTCTCATGCAATCATCAAAGCAAAAAGCACCCACCGCACAGATGCAGGAAATCCAGGAGATGGATAAGTGGCAGATTTATCAAGAGAAGGCGTTGCATTTTTATGCCAAAGGGGAAAAGATTCCCATGTTAGGGCCGGGGATTTGGCAAGTGGCCCAGGGGTTGGTGCAATTGAGTACCCTTTATCCCACCGGAGAAGATGGGCTTCTCGGCTGGGTCGGGCCATCGATGTGTTTTAGTCCCTCGTTTAGTTGCATGCAGACGTATCAGGCAAAGGCGCTATCCCACGTCCACCTGATGTGGTTTTCGTTGCGCGAAGTAGAAACTACCCCCCATTTAGCCGAGGAAATGTTTCCCCAACTGATGAGGCGTCTGCGTCAGGTGGAAGCCATGTTAGCGATCGCCGGACAGCGACGGGTAGAAGATCGGATCGTGCAGTTGTTAATGTTATTGAAACAGGAAATGGGTCAATCCGTCAATGAAGGAACTCGCTTGATGGTTCGCTTGACTCATCAGGAAATTGCCAGCGCGATCGGTACCAGTCGCGTTACCGTGACCCGGATCCTGGGTAAGTTACGCAAAGAAGGCGCGATCGCCCTAGATGCAAAGCGTCACATTATCATCAAAGATTGCCAATTTCAGAGTATGATGGATTGCTCGGTTCTGCGCGAGTTTTAATTCCTTCCACCCTGCATGGGAATCGGTTGCGGGTGGCTTCTGCTTTGCCAGTGATACTGGTTTGCATTCTCTGGCAGGGTAGTCTCTCCCCACCCCATTTAACCGTAACATCCCACGAGTCAATCCGAATTACATTAAGTGAGATAAAGTGGGTACGCCGACGAAACCGCGCCGTCATAGATTTTACAGACGGCGCTGAGTTCCTTTTTGGGCTTTATACAAAATTCAGGCGAAGTGCGTACTGCCCAACTGGGAGATCGCCCGGATATAATCTGGCGGCAAACCGCAAGCACTTGCGCCGCGCGTCACGTAGTCGAGATACTCACGGATCGGACGTTTTCCTTCTTCCACCCATTCCGGGGTTGCGCGGTAAACATAGCCCTCCACGTGAGAGCCATCCGCCAGACGAAATCCAGTCCAGATGCGATCGTAATATACTGGATAGCCCTCGCACTTATCCATCGCCTGCAAATCAGCATCATTCACCTCTATCAAAATTCCCCGCACTTGGCGGGTGGGATGAGGCACGACATTTGCCGCCGCCACATACTTGAGCGATCGCTTGTTAAACCGCAGTTCGTGATTGGGTAATGCTGCCAGTTGAAAGCGCCCGTTCCAATGGCGCAGTCGCGATCGCAAGCGCTGGGGGTACAAATTAGAGCCATAAGCAAACAGTCGATAGTGGCGCAATTGCCCAGTCATAGACAAATTCCTCCTATTCGTTTACCTGTCAAATTATAGAAATTAGAATTCACGATCGCCCTTTCCAATTGCCTCCAACTATACGCGGATAGCCTTCCACATATTGCGGAAATCCTTCATAAACCAACGCCCGCTTCCCGCTAGTTAAAGTCGCCCAGCGGCGTCGATAATAGTCCGGATGTTCTTCCAGACGGTCTAGGGTCGGAATTGCCGCGATCGCAACCCGATAGCGTTCTCCATAAACCACCCCATTGCCCGAGACGAACATAGGATAAGGACCGAGATGGAATAACTCTGCATTGGCGATCGCATCCGTTGCGAGAAACTGTGCCTTTTCCATTAAGAAATGATTGCATTCTCCCCGCATTAGGGTACCGTAAACAAACAGTTCCACCGCCGAATTGAGCCACATGTGGTTCGCCGCCGCGATCGCCGATTGCAGCAATCCTTGCGGCGTCGCGTCATCTCCCGCAGCGCAATTAACATTTATCCCGCTATTGGGAAGCGCCACTTCCGCCAAATTGTCCCCTAAAATAGCCGCGATCGCCGCTTTTTCTTTTCCTTTGAACTGACATTTTTGCGCCTCGCTCAGTCGATGATATTGATAATTTAACACCGCTTTTGCCAGGGTGAAATAAAAGGTTTCCGGGGCAATTAACTCCGGAAAAATTGTCCGCTCTTTCAACTGAGAAAACAACCAACTTAACCCTAGGGCGTGGCGAGTGGTGACGATAATTTTCCCCGGGTGGTGGGGAAGAGAATCCGCAGTAACGATTGTAGCCGCCTGATTCCATTCCTCGATTCCTTCAAGTAATTGGGAAAAATCGGGGTAGTGAATTTGCTCGTAGATTGCCGTTAGGGGTGGGTAATCGAAAGCAGTCATTGCGCGATTCGGGTGAGAGTTATCGATAAAGGCGCGATGTTTTTTTAGGGCTTATTTCTCTGGGAATTTAGGGTAACATATTGCGGTTTTTTTTGCCAATTCACTGCTGTAGGGATTGGATGCATTCGGCACTATCGATTTTTGGATTATTCACCAGCGGAGTCACCGGATAACCGAGGAGTTCATCGGTGGGATAGGGGCGCAGAAGCGGGAGTAATTGAGAGACCGGGGTAGAATGGGTCAACCAGCGATCGTAAGCGTTTTGGGGAAGAATCACAGGCATTCGGGGGTGGATGGGGTGCAAGAGTTGGTTTGCCTGGGTGGTCAAAATGGTACAAGAAGCGATCGCCTCCCCAGTGGGAGAAATCCAGCGTTCCCACAAACCAGCAAAAGCAAACGCCCGGTCATTTTTCAGTTGAAAATAAAACGGTTGTTTGCCGTGGGGTTGGGGCTGCCATTCATAAAACCCATCAGCGAGAACCAAGCAGCGGCGGTGTTGAAACGCCGAGCGAAACGAAGGTTTTTCCGTAACGGTTTCCGCCCGGGCGTTAATCAATTTTGCGCCCATTTTTGCATCCTTTGCCCAAGGGGGAATCAGACCCCAGCGCAACAGATGAAACTGGCGCTGTGACGAGTCACGTGGGTGGCGGATGGTGGGGGCGGATTGAGTGGGCGCAATATTGTATCGCGGGGGGAATTGAGGAACATGCGCCAATTGGAATAATTCGGCGACAGTTTCGGGAGATTGATAGAAGCTAAATCGTCCACACATGAGGATTGGGAGAGGGTTAACGGCGGAATTGAAAAGCGGGTAGTTTGGGGGTAGCCCGGGGGGGGGAAAATTGGGCGGGATTTAGGCGAGGCGATCGCTCTTTGTGTAGATGTCAGGAAGCGAACAAGATTGATAGGCTAAAAGTAGTGCCGATCGTAACAACGAACTGTAGTCAAGTCGGGTTTGCGATCGCGCCGGAGAAAAGATAGAGGAATAGAACCCATGACTTATCATAAAATTTTAGTTGCGATCGACCGATCGCCCCTAGCCGATCTCGTCCTCGATCGAGCCGTGGATCTGGCGCAAAAAGAGAGTGCCCAAATGATGGTGTTCCACACCGTAGAAATCGAAGCCACCGCCAACGTGCCTCCAGTAGTGGGAACCGGAATGGGGTTAGTGCCCTCCACCGGCAGAACCATTCCCGAAGTGCAGCGACAAAGAATTGACGCGCAAAACGAACAAGCGCAAGAATACTTGCGAACCTGCGCCGACAAAGCCGCCGCCCGAGGAATTGCCACCGAGTACGATCGCAAAGTTGGGGATCCGGGGTCATTAATCTGCCAAGAAGCCGTGAGTTGGGGAGCAGATTTAATTGTAGTCGGACGCCGAGGGCGCAAAGGAATGCGGGAAATGTTATTGGGAAGCGTGAGCAATCATGTCATCCATAACGCGCACTGTTGCGTGTTAGTGGTGCAAGGGTTAGTGCCCACCGAAGAAACTACCCCGCCCCCCAGTGAATTGGGCAAAAAATGAGCGCGCACAGACCCTTGAAGGTACGTGACCCCCGCCACCGGGTGATGCAATTTGCCCACTTCTTGTAGAGACGCGATAAATCGCGTCTTTAGGAGGGTTTTTGCGCCGCGCGTTTGAGATGTGGGTTTGGGAGAAAGCGGGCAAAAAATTAGCCCGCAGAGGCGGGCGAAGGGAGGGTGATGGCAGGTAGAAACCTGCCAATCAAAGTCCGGTGGAGATTAGAGGATGGGCACGAACTGTTCTTTTTCCGGAACTTCCGTGTACTCGGCAACAATTTGCCGGAACTCGTCCCCGTTAATGCTTTCCCGTTCGATTAAGATATCTACCAAACGGTCGATCGCCATGCGATTTTCGCGAATCATCCGTTTAGCTTGTTCGTGACAGCGATCGACAATCGTGCGGACTTGAGCATCGATTAAAGAGGCGATTTCTTCAGAGTATTCCGATCGCGTCATCAAGTCGCGACCCAAGAACACTTCTCCTTGCTGGGTATCCAGGGAAAGCGGACCTAAATCGGACATGCCGAAGCGAGTTACCATTTGACGGGCCAGAGAACTCACCTGTTGTAAGTCGCCTCCCGCACCGGTGGTTACTTCTGCATCGCCAAAGATTTCTTCTTCCGCCGCGCGACCTCCTAATGCGCCCATGATCCGGGCCATTAATTGAGATTTAGAGACCAGGGTTTGATCTTCATCTGGGGTAAACCAGGTTAGACCCTGAGCTTGTCCGCGCGGAACCAAGGTTACTTTTTGTACTGGATCGTGTTCTTTGACCAAGGTACCGACGATCGCATGGCCGATTTCGTGATAGGCAATTAAGCGTTTGCTCTTGCTATCGACGAGGGGAGTGCCTTCCATGCCGGCGATTACTCGGTCGATCGCATCGTCAATTTCGAGCATGGTGATAGCTTCCTTGCGCCGACGGGCGGTTAAAATGGCCGCTTCGTTGAGCAAGTTAGCTAAATCTGCGCCAGTAAAACCGGGAGTGCGACGGGCGATCGCTTCCAGGGAGATTTCATTGGCCAGTTTTTTATTGCGGGCATGGACATCGAGAATTTCCAAGCGACCCTTGATATCCGGTGCATCCACGCCCACTTGGCGATCGAAACGGCCCGGACGCAAGAGAGCCTGATCCAGTACGTCGGGGCGGTTAGTCGCGGCGATGATGATAATGCCGGTATTGCCTTCAAACCCGTCCATTTCGGTGAGCAACTGGTTGAGGGTTTGTTCCCGTTCGTCGTTACCGCCGCCGATACCCGCGCCGCGCTGACGACCCACCGCGTCGATTTCATCGATAAAGATGATGCAAGGGGCGTTTTCTTTGGCTTTTTTGAACAAGTCGCGCACCCGAGAGGCCCCGACACCCACGAACATTTCCACAAATTCCGAACCGGAGATGCTGAAGAACGGGACCCCGGCTTCCCCGGAGATCGCCTTGGCGAGCAAGGTTTTCCCGGTTCCGGGAGGGCCGATTAACAGCACGCCTTTCGGAATTCGGGCACCTACTGCGGTGAAGCGTTCCGGTTTTTTCAGGAAGGTGACCACTTCTTGCAGTTCTTCTTTGGCTTCTTCAATGCCGGCCACGTCATCAAACATGACCCCGGTTTTGGCTTCCATTTGAAAGCGCGCTTTCGACTTGCCAAAGTTCATCGCTTGTCCCGGACCGCCGGGAACGTTGCTGGATCTGCGGAACAAGAAGAATAATCCCGCCAGTAAGAGGACTGGGAAGATTAAGTTGCCCAACAATCCCCAGATCGCGCCATCATTGCGAACTGGGTGCGAGTCGAAGCTGATATTGGCGTCTCGCAGGCGGGTAATCAGTTCCGGCGTGTTGCCCGGGAGTTCCACTCGCAAGCGCTGTACCCGGTTGTCCAGTTCGGGATCTACGGCTTCCACGATCGCCGTTTGTCCCCCTTCGTAGAGATCGACTTGGGTCACTCGTCCGGCGTTGAGGTATTCCAAAAATCGACCATAGCTCATTCGGGTACTGGCGGTGTTGTTCCCCATGTTCATGCTTGAGGAAGAAAAAATTCCCTGCCAGACAAAAAAGCCAATGACTAAGGCGGGCAAAGCCCAAAGTAAGATTATTCTCCAAGTAGATTTCATTGGCAGTAGCCTCTAGATATGGATTTGGACATATTGATTCAGCGCTAGTTTAAGTTGCAGCGATCGCGCAACGGCTGTTTTTCTTATCACATTCAAGCCCGGTGGTTTTCTGCCACGCCCCTGCCTTTGGCTCTCGGGGGTTCGATGCAGATTTCGCGCTCCGGATTAAGAATCTTAATCAAATTTAACATAAGCCGCGCGATCGGTGCAACTCAATCCGCGATCGCCTGCCCAAAACCCCCTCTATCACTGGGATGCAGCTTCGACTCACCTAACTGCGATTGGCTCAGATTCGGAACCTTATACACACTTTAGTCATTCTGTCAAGCCCTACCCTCGCCTTTTCCTTCTCTCTCGCCTGTTTTTCATCTAAATTGCATACTTTGCAGTTTTAGGCTAGGCAGTGCCGACCCTCCATTAGCTTTTTTACACCCCACGATCCGGCGGGTATTTTAATCCCCGCCTCATAGCTCAAGTCAGTTTTTAACCGAGTCGAAACCTTACAGTAAACGCATTTCAGTCGGTTTTAACCGACTTGCGCTATTAGGCGTGGGTTTAAACCCACGCCGGCTGTTGCTTACAAATCATCAATAGTTTATGCAATTTAAGTGTAAAAATATAGACAACCAACGCCCAATAAAAACGGAGGGGACTGCTAGCCGAATAGCCGAATTCCCCTCCGCAAATAAACTTACCCTGGCTTACGAGTTTGGGGGATTTTGTCCCGCCACTTGTTGTTTGATTTCCTCAATTTTGACCGATAACTCTTCGCGAGTAGAGGCACTGAGTAAATAGCGGTAAATAAACCAACCCGCGTATGCCAAACCAATAATTTCAAACGTTGGCTGTACCAATGGAATGCCATTGAGTACATCCAAAACCGCCACCAAGACCCTCAGAGAAACCAAGGTTGCCAACAGCAGACCAATTGTGATCAGGGGTTTTTGGTATTCTTTGACAAAATTGGTGACGTAATCCGGTAAATAAGACAAGATTTCCACAACCTGTGCCTTGATCCGCTCGAATTGCTCGTTCTTGTCCTTCGGGGGCGGAGTTTCCGTGGTCATCGCCGCCGCAGGGGGTGCGGGGACGCTCGGTTCAGCCGCCACATCGGCATTGGGGGCTTTAGGCCCAGATGGAGCCGGGACTTCGGGAGGTTGTCCTGGGGCAGGCGTTTGTGCCGCCACCTCGTCTTTGGGTGTTTCCGGTGCAGGTTTTTCAGTCAAGGTACTACCCTCTTCTACATCAACCGATAAGACTTTTTGCAGGCGGGCTTTATCCAGCTCCCGCTGATTGAGTAACACCCAAGATTGTATCAGGTCAGGCCCATGTACTTCGCCGGTTAACCCTGCCCGCAGCGATCGCATCACCAGACCTTTTTTCACCTTTTGCTCTTTGGTGACCCGTTTGATAATCTCTTGAGCGTCGGATGGGGTCAGGGTTTCCTGACTTTGGAGGGCATCGAGGATCGCCTGCAGCACTGCTGTGGCTCCCTCGCGCTCCAGTTGTTCTTTTCCTTCAGCGCTCAGATCCACTGTCGGGACAAAGAACAGACGGCTCATCTCCACCGCATCGGTTAACCGGGTCAAACTCGGACCGATTAAAGCGCTCAATTGCTCTAACCAGGCGCGATCGCCTTGGGGGTCGAATTCGTATCCCGCTTCTTGCCAAAACGGAATCAGGCGATCGGTGAGGCGATCGGCAGGCATCTCGTGGATATATTGACTGTTGAGCCAATCGAGCTTATCCCAATCAAATTTTGCACCCGCTTTATTCACCCGATCGAAGCTAAACTTGTCCGCCGCTTCTTCCAGGGTAAACATTTCTTGGTTATCCGGCGCGGACCACCCGAGCAAGGTCATGTAGTTAACCAGCGCTTCTGGAGTAAACCCCATTGCTTTAAATTCCGAAATCCCGGTCACGTTTTCTCGTTTGGAGAGTTTTTTGCCGGAAGAATCCAAGATTAACGGAGTATGGGCGAATTCCGGAATCTCTGCCTCTAATGCTTCGTAGAGCAAGATTTGTTTGGCAGTGTTGGCGATATGGTCTTCGCCTCGGATAACGTGGGTGATTCGCAAATCGATGTCATCCACCACCACGGCGAGATTGTAAAGGGGCTGACCGATGCCTACACCACTAGCCCCTCGAGCGATGACCATATCGCCTCCGAGGTCGCTTCCGCGCCAGGTGACCGAACCGCGCACCAGGTCATTCCAGGTGATTTCGCGATCGTCGTCGATTTTGAAGCGAATCACCGAGGGTCGTCCTTCGGCTTCAAATTTGGCGATTTCATCGGTGGTTAGATTCCGATGACGGTTGTCATAGCGCGGCGCTTCCCCTCGGGCTTTTTGGGCGGCGCGCATTTCTTCTAGTTCTTCTGGGGTAGTGTAGCAGCGATAGGCTAACCCCTTTTCGATTAAGGTTTTGACCGTGTTTTGGTACAGATCCAGACGCTTGGACTGGTAGACTGGTCCTGCATCCCAATTCAAACCGAGCCAGGTGAGTCCATCCAGGATGTTGTCGGTGAACTCCTGGCGCGATCGCTCCAGATCCGTGTCTTCGATTCGCAAAATGAACTGACCCCCGTTGTGTCGGGCAAATAGCCAGTTAAATACAGCCGTTCTGGCTGTTCCGATATGTAGGTTTCCCGTAGGACTTGGCGCTATCCGAACTCGAACAGTCACTATTATCTCTCTCTTTTTTTTGGGTTATCGTATTTTGACATTCCCACAGCCACTTTGCATGTGGGGGTGCAAGCAATGAACTCCACCCCGCCGATGGGTCGGTGGGGGTTGGTTCAATTGTGCCCCAAATAATAATGTAGAGACTCGCCGGAGCGCGTCTCTACATCGATAGATATTATGCTTTTAACGGGACTGACGGGATTCGAACCCGCAACTTCCGCCGTGACAGGGCGGTGCTCTGACCAGTTGAACTACAGTCCCTTGTCTGAGCCTTCTCTATAATTACGCGATTTTTTTGATTTGTCAACCCCTTTTTCAAAAAAAATTTTTTCGGGTCGGATTTGCGGGTTGCTCCTTGGCAATCTCCGAGAAATCCGAGGGAACGAGAAGCCTTCCCTCGGGGGTATGGCGATTCCCTTGCAGACCAGGCACAATCGAGTCAGAACCGTTGCTCGCCGTTTGGGAGAACCGCCATGTCCATTCAACCCCTACAATCCTATCTCAGCGTTGAGGACTATCTCAATCTGGAACAGCACAGCAATCTCCGCCATGAGTACATTGCCGGTCAAGTCTATGCCATGTCGGGCGGGAGTGAAGCCCACGACTTGATTTCCGTGAATCTTTTAACCCGACTGCGAACCCACTTGCGCGGTAGCGGTTGTCGGGTATTTTCCGGCAATATGAAGGTCAAAATCGAATCGTTGGATTTATTTTACTATCCCGATGTGTCGGTTACCTGCGACCTGCAAGACCGAGAAAAATACTTTAAAACTCGTCCTTGTTCGATTGTGGAAGTGCTTTCTCCGAATACGGAACGAGTCGATCGCCACGAAAAATGGAACAATTATCGCCAACTTGACAGTTTGCAAGAGTATGTGTTGGTGTCGCAAACTGAGATGAAAGTGGAGATTTATCGACGCGGCGATCGCGGCGATTGGACTCGGGAAATTTTCGGTCCTGCAGATACCATACAATTTGCCGCCGTGGGGTTAGAGATGACCGTAGCCGAAATTTATGAAGAGGTGGAATTGTAATCTCAAACTCTCGGGTGGGCATAACCCAGCATAAAGCGCTTTACTTCGGCGGCGCGATCGCAAAGGCCAAAACCTGCGTCACTTGCAAAGGGTTAAAATTATTATCGCTAATTAAAATCAGCGATCGCCGCCCATCGGCTAAATCCGGCCCCCAGGTCATTCCCTCAATATTATCCAACGCAATTGGCAAGTCTTGTAAATCCAACAGCAATTTCTTTTCTGCCAATTGTATCCCATTCAAATCGCGATCGCCCAGACTCTCAATTTGGCGAATATCCGTTGCCTCTGACAAGTCTACCTCATACAACAAAATCCGATTGCCAATCTCTTCCGTAAATCCCCGTTCCAAACTTAGCAATTTTGTTTCATCTACCGCCAACAATTCCACTACCCCATTGATGCTGAATGCCTCCGGCGTCTTCGGCGGATTCAGCACCGGTTCGGTCATATATAAAAATTCCCCGACTGGCTTGCCTTCAATGAGATTATATTGTAAAATCCGAATGGGACTGCCAGCCTCGGGATTCGCTTCCGCTCCATCTTGTACCAGAGCGCTTTCTGTTGCCGTGTAGAGCAACCGATCGCTTCGGGTTAAAGTCAAGCTTTCAAAAGCCAGATTATTGCGAATTCCTTGGCGTTCTCCCGGGAGGAACTTATCGGGAATTGGCAAGGTATTAATCGCCTTTCCCTCGCGATTAAATTCCTTAATAAACGGCGGGATATTCCGGTTAACATCCCCTTCGGAGGAGATAAAAAAACTGTCCCGTTTGCTGAGGGCAATCCCCTCGGGGTCGAGACGATAGGAAGCAAAGGGGGTATTGTCTTGCGAGAGTAAAACCGTCACGGCGGTGGGGGTGACTTGTAACGGATCTAAATCGATGGTTAGGGTATAAAAGCGCGCCGGACCGGTTAAGGCGCGATCGTCGGATATGGCATAGTAAAGATTTCGTTCCGGATCGTAGGTAATGCCAGAAAGTCCGCCAATTTGGGTGTTTTCAAATTCCAAACCCGTGGGAAATTTGACTTGTCCTAAATACTCGATGCGGGAGTTCGAGAAGGTTGTCGGTGCGGGAGTTGGAGTGGAAACCGGATTGGTTTTCGGTGCGGATTGAGGGGTGGGATTGCATCCGATACAGAGGGTAGAAAAGAGGGCGATGCAGAAGAATTGCCGCGCCCAAGAGCTACCTTTTATAGTCATAACTTTACCAGGTGTGGGCATGAGAATTGATAGAAAGTCCGCCGCCGGAATAGAGGTAAAAAACTAAGTCCGAGTCGGCGGATAGAAGAAAAGCATAGACGCGATTTTAATCGTTTGCTTTTCAATGGGGTTGAGAGTGGGTTTGAGAAAAGTTGACCAGCCAATCTTTGACCACGTAGGTAGCGCGACAGTCATCTTCGTTATAGGATAAAATTGCCTCTAGGTAACGCCGATCGCCGGTTTCCAACCAGCGATCGTACCAGAGGACGCATTGTGCGCCAGAGGCGAGAGATTCGCGCCAATCAAATCCCAACCAGCGGGCCAAAGATTTGAGGGCATAATTTTCCACCGGCGCGATCGCCGATCGCGTCGCCAACTTATGAATATCAACAAACCGCTTTAAAATCGGTCGCCAGCGTTGGGCGGGAGTGCGATAGCGTTTCGCCAATTTTTTCAAGGTCTGAAACTCGTAATCGCAAAAATGAAAAATCGGCGCGATCGGATAACTCCAAATTAAACTCAAAAACTCATTCCAGATGCGCTCTTCCTCGGCGGGAGTTTCGGCAAAAAACGGATAAAATGTTTGGCGAGGTTCCGTGCCATTGCACAGATTGCGGCGGTCGATCGCCAACACGCCAAACAGAAAATCCACATCCAATTCTGGTTCTGCTTCGATATCAAAATAAAGCTCGATCGGAGACACCGGCAAAAGATGAGGGGCGATCGGCACTTGTCCCGGTTTGGGAATCGCCCGATCGCCCAAAGTGGCTTGCGCCTGTAAAATCAGTTGCGTAGCCACCACCTCCGGGGCATACTGATTGTTGCACGCGGCTTCCAGGGCGATCGCCAGTTTCTCCGGGTCAGCATCAGCCAGGGCTTCCACTGTGGTCACATCAAGCTGTTGCAATTGGCGATAGCGCGTGGGAGTCACCCCCGGTAGCAGAGACAGGTGATGGTTCGACTCCGCGATCGCATAACAACTGCTATACCACTCGCATAACCCGCAAGGATGACGAGCAATAAACACCTCCGGTTCTTGGCGCTTCTCCAACATCTCCAGACATTGCCCCATTATCCCCCGCATCAATCGCCCATATTTTGCCAAATTCACCGCAGAGAAGCCCTTCTCCCGCGTCACCACCCACCCTTGGTGCGGCCAAACTTCCTGTACCTGTGCCAAAACATAGGTGTGAAACGCCACCATAACTTGATGTTCGGCTTTCGGGCGTTTGCTGAAGCGAATCTCCATCACCGAGTAATGCCACTCGCCAAACGCCGAAGGTCCCGGTTGCTTGATTAATAAATGAGGGCGACTCAGTAGGGTGACCCCCTGCGAATCTTCAGCGTAGAGCACTCCTTGGTAAATCCGTTCCGCGCCCTGTCGCATTAACTCCAGGGTAGCTTTAGCACCCGCCACCCAATCTCCCGAGGGATAACGCGGCGTTTCATAATCGGTGTGCGCCAGTACGCTGTTTCGGTAGTGCTGGCTGTCTTGTTTGAGTTTCAGCACAAAGTCACTGGGACGATCGCGATCGCGCCAATCGCCATAGACATTCAGAAAAGACAGGCGATCGCAGCGTTGATAATCAAAGAGTAGGTCGTCAGTTAACAGCATGTTTTTACAATAGCAATAATCTGGGACGGATTCCCGGTTCCGCTTCCGCAAAGCGCGCTTTGCGGCGGATTGCGATCGCCTTGGTTGCCAAGAGGGGAACCGGGGAAACCTAAGAATACTTCACCTGCCATCGATATCCCCTCTTCCCTGGGTTAGCGCCGCCCCCGGTTGTCGGCGAACAAAGAATCGGTAGGTTTCTTAAATTTTAAGTAAAAGTACAAGACTTCGATGAAAAATGCCTAAATAAAGTTTATGTAAACCGAAGCCATTAAAAAGCAGCATCTAGCAAAATAGAAGTAAAACAGACTTTGATTCGTTCGTCCAACAGGTAACAGGCTGCAGACCTTATGCGTTCTCCAGACACTCCGAAATCTCCAATTCGTCGCCTAAGCGTTCTTTATATTGCAGCGCTCAGTGCGGTAGCCATTCTCTCCATTGGCGGTCAAGGGTTAATTCAGCGATCGCTGCAACTCCAGTCTAGCGATTCGCGCACCATCAATATCGCCGGCAGACAGCGGATGCTCAGCCAAAAACTCAGTAAAGCCGCATTAGCCCTGCAAACAGCGGACAATCCCCAGGAACGCCAAGCGCGCCTGGAAGAATTGCAGCAAGTTGTCACCCTGTGGACGAACTCTCATCAAGGGTTGCTGCATGGAGACCCCCAGTTGGGTTTACCCGGTGAAAATAGCGATCGCGTCCGGGAAATGTTTGCCGAAATCGCCCCTCACTACAGCACCATGCAAACCGCAGCTTGGCAGGCGATCGCCTTATTTTCCGAAAACCCCGCCGCGCCCCCCAACGGCAAACTCGACCCCTTGGTGGAACAAATTCTCGCCTCTGAAGCCCAATTTCTCCAGGGGATGGATGCCATTGTCTTTCAATACGACCGCGAAGCCAAAGCGCGGGTAGAACGACTCCAAGCGATCGAGTGGTCCTTGTTGGGGATCACCTTGCTCGTCTTGCTGTGTGAAGCGCTATTTATCTTCCATCCAGCGGTCAAACAGATTCGCGGCTACATCAAACAACTAATGAACTCTCAGGCAGAAACCGCGCGTCTGGCAGCACAACTGGAAAAAAACAATGCCTTCCTCGACTCCGCCCTGCGCGAAGCTCAATCCGCCACCCGCCTCAAGTCCGAGTTTTTGGCCAATATGAGCCACGAAATCCGCACCCCGATGAATGCCACCATCGGTATGACCAGTTTGCTCCTGGATACGGAACTGACCCCGCAGCAACGCGATTTTGTCGAAACGATTCGCAACAGTGGCGATGCTTTGCTCAGGATTATTAACGATATTTTGGATTTTTCCAAGATAGAAGCGGGGAAGTTAAATCTGGAATTTCATCGGTTTGACCTGCGCGAGGCGATCGAGGATTCTCTGGGTCTTATGGCTCCCAAAGCTGGGGAAAAAGGTTTGGATGTCGCCTATTTGATGGCGGAAACTACCCCGGAATGCATTGTCAGCGATGGCACTCGCCTGCGCCAAATTCTGGTCAATTTGCTGAGTAATGCGGTGAAATTTACCGACACTGGGGAAGTGGTGGTTTCGGTGAGTGCCGAGGAAATGGGGAACTCCTCTCCCCTGGGCAGTTTGTTCGATCGCCCCCATTCCGCTCAGGGAAAAGACTCCTCCGAAGGGGAGCGATCGCCGACCTATTATGAAATTACTGTGGCGGTGAAAGATACTGGCATTGGAATTCCCTCGGATAAATTAAATCGACTGTTTCGCTCGTTTTCCCAAGTGGATGCCTCCACCACTCGTCAATATGGGGGCACCGGTCTGGGATTGGCGATTAGCAAGCGCCTCAGCGAACTGATGGGGGGCAGAATGTGGGTGGAAAGCGAAGTAAATGTGGGTTCGACCTTTTATTTCACTATTGTGGCGGCGAGTGCCCCTAGCCCACCAAAGGTGTCGGATAAGGGAGTGCAGCCCCAGTTAGCGGACAAGCGGCTGTTGATTGTGGACGATAATGCCACGAATCGACAGATTTTGCGCCTGCAAACTCAGAAATGGGGCATGCTGTCGGTGGATGTCAGTTCTGGGGCGGAGGCGATCGCCTTGCTGCGCCAGGGAGAAGCCTTCGATGTGGCGATTTTGGACATGCAAATGCCTCATATGGATGGCGTCACTCTGGCGCAAGAGTTGCGAAACTATCGCGATGCGGATAAATTACCGTTGATTCTGCTGACTTCGATGGGATCGCCGATGGAGGGCGATCGGCTTCATTTCGCCGCCTGTGTTAGCAAACCGATCAAACCGGCGCAACTCTACGAGGTGCTGATCCCTGTGGTGGCAAAACAACCTACCCGCGTCGCCGCCAAAACCGCCCCGCCACAGCAACAAATCGACTCCCAGCTTGCCCAACGATTGCCCCTGCGGATTTTAGTGGCTGAGGATAACCGGATCAATCAAAAAGTGGCATTGCAAATTCTCAAGCGCATGGGGTATCACGCCGATGTGGCGAATCACGGCGAGGAAGTGTTGGAAGCGTTGCACCGTCAGGGGTATGATGTGGTACTGATGGATGTGCAAATGCCTATCCTGGATGGGTTGGAAGCCACCCGCCGCATTTGTCAGCAGTGGGAACCGCACCAGCGCCCTTGGATTATTGCTATGACTGCCGGCGCAATGGAAGGCGATCGCGCTAAATGTCTGGAAGCGGGAATGGATGACTATCTGACTAAACCAGTAAAAATTGCCAACTTACAAATCGCCCTGGAAAACATCCCCCGAAACGCTACCCACTGGCAGCATTCCAATCCTCCCTCACCTTCTCGATAAAATCTCTTGTCTGCATCATTCCCCAAACCGCTAACTGATTGTTCCACTACTTCATTAACTCAAAAAAACTCCTCTAAACAATGACCAATGACCATCGACCAATGACCCCCGATTATGCCTTTTACTGCTTATCAAACGATTGGCGAAGTTTTGCAAGCTTATCAAATCACTTCCCAACCCGATGAGTTGGTTGTCAAAGCAGAATTCAACCTCAGAAACTCCTTTGGATAAGACCTGGAAATTAATTGGCGCGAATTGGCTTTTTATGAATCGGAATATGCAGTATGCGAAACAATTATTTTTCCAAATTTAAAAGAAGTGTATCGGAATTATAGAGAAAAATTTACCTTGTGGAGTCACAAAACCATTGTCTATGATGAAAATCTCTGCGGAATGCCGGATTATCTGCTGGCGAAACGCTCTCCTTTGGGAAAAGAGGTGTTTGAAAAACCCTTTTTGGTGACGGTAAAAGCGAAAAAAGATGATTTTATTGCCGGCTGGGGTCAATGCTTGGCAGAAATGGTGGCTATGCAAAAACTGAATAAGAATGCAGAAAAAACCCTATTTGGTATCGTTTCTAACGGGCAAGCTTGGCAGTTTGGAAAACTCCAGGAAAACCGATTTAGCCAAAATCGGAAAATCTATACCATTTCCGAGTTAGAGTCACTGTTGGCGGCGGTGAATTTTATCTTTGGGGAATGTGCAGTGCAGGTGGAGGACACAGAATGAGGCGATCGCCACCTAGGCATTCAGGCTGGCACAATTGTAAAAATGTGTCAACCCAACATCGGGGGATAAACTCCCCCCAGTTTTGTGGCAAAATTAAGAACGGGGTTTTATCCGGTAAAATTTGATGGAAAAAACAGTGCTAGAACAATATCGAGAGCAATTTCAAGCACTCGCGAACAAAACATATTTCAACTATGGGGGACAAGGACCAATGCCAAAGGTGGCATTGTCAGCCATTCATCGCGCGTATGAGTATATTCAGGAAATCGGACCATTTAGTGGCGAAACCCAGGCGTGGATTTTTGAAGAAGAGATGCCAAAAATCCGCAAAGCGATCGCCTCCGAACTTACAGTTCCCTCAGAAACCATCACCCTCACCGAAAACGTAACCGTGGGGTGCAACATTCCCCTGTGGGGTCTCAACTGGCAAGCCGGCGACCATGTTTTAATCACCGACTGCGAACATCCCGGAATTGTCGCTGTAGTGGGGGAAATTGCGCGGCGTTTTCGTCTAGAGGTCTCCACATTTCCCTTAATGAAAACCTTAAACCAAGGCAATCCCCTCGAACTCCTCGCCCAACATTTACACTCCAATACGCGGTTAATTGTCCTCAGTCATATTCTGTGGAATACCGGTCAAGTGTTGCCCCTCACGGAAATTATGAAACTGTGCCGCAAGTGGGGCAAACAAGCCACTCATTCCCGCAAACCCCTGGTCCTGGTAGATGCGGCCCAATCGGTAGGCGTTTTACCATTAAACCTCATCGAAAGCGGGGTTGATTTTTATGCCTTTACCGGTCATAAATGGTGGTGCGGACCGGAAGGATTGGGCGGATTGTACGTGAGTCCCGACGCTGCGGCGAGTTTACAACCCTCTTTTATTGGGTGGCGCGGGATTGTAACCAATTCCGCCGCCGAAGTCACCGGGTTTAAACCCGATGGACGACGATTTGAAGTGGCAACTTCTGCCTATCCATTATATGCGGGATTAAGAGAGGCGATCGCCATTCATCACCAATGGGGCACCATCGAAGAACGCTACCAGCGCATCCTGGAACTGAGCAAGTTTCTTTGGCAAAAACTCAACGGCATCCGGCAAATAAACTGCCTGCGAACTGCTCCTCCAGAAGCCGGTTTAGTTTCTTTTAAGCTCGATAAAACTCTGCGCGACGCCGGGGCAACTCACGCGCAATTGGTGAAGTTTTTAGAAAAAGAATATCGCATCATGGTCAGAACAATTCTTAGTCCCGACTGCGTTCGCGCTTGCGTTCATTACTTTACCTTAGAATCGGAAATCGAGCAGCTAGTGGAAGCAATTACCGACTTTTGTCAGAAGTATTAAATTGAGGCGAAAAATGCTTTTCCATGCCATGCAAGGTGAGGTGAATTGAATCGGAAATCGCAGCGATCGCCTCAGTGGCTTCCTCGCCCTCGTTCCCAGGAATCGCCTGGGAACGCTTCCCCCCGTAATATCCCTTCCCTATTTCAGCCGTACATGCCCTGATTTGCCAGCTTTATTACCACAGAGGAACATAACTAGAATGTCTCGACCTGCGATTTATATTGCCATTACCAATCATGGATTTGGTCATGCGGTACGTGCTGCATCGGTAGCGGCAGAAATTCAAAAACTCAATCCAGAAATATTGCTAATTTTGGTGACAACTGCACCGCGCTGGTTGTTAGAAAGCTACATTCTCGGTGAGTTTATCCTCCGTCCTCGGGCATTTGATGTGGGGGTGATTCAATCGGATAGCTTGAAGATGAACCGGGAAGCTACATTAGAAAAACTCAAAGAAATTCGTCAGCGACAAAATGGAATAATTGCCGGCGAGGTGAGTTTTATTCAGTTGAATCGCGTGGGGTTGATGTTAGCGGATATTCCGCCCCTAGCAGCACCGATTGCGAAAACGGCAGGGATTCCTTGTTGGGCGATCGGCAATTTTGGCTGGGATTTTATTTATCGTCCGTGGGGCGGAGAATTTGCGGAGATGGCAGATTGGATTGGGGCGTGTTTCAGTCAGTGCGATCGCTTATTTCGCCTGCCTTTTAACGAACCGATGAGCGCTTTTCCGGTGCAAACCGATACCGGATTAACCGGCGGAACCCCGCGATATGATTTGGAAACACTGCGAGAGATTTGGAGGATAACCGCACCTCGGGAAAAAACGGTGATGCTAACCTTTGGCGGATTGGGGTTAGACCAAATTCCCTATCAGAATGTCACCCGATTTCCTGATTGGCAGTTTATTACCTTTGATGGAAACGCCCCGAATTTACCGAATGTCATTAAAGTGCGCGATCGCTTCATGCACTCTCCCTTCCCTCCCGCCGAATTCAAACCGATTCGTCCCGTGGATTTTATGCCCTTATGTCGCGCAGTGGTCTCCAAACCGGGATTTAGTACCTTTTCCGAAGCTTGTCGCCTGCAAGTGCCCATCATCTCCCTCACCCGGGAAGGATTTGCAGAATCGCCGATTTTACTGGAAGGAATTCAAAATAGCGCTTACCATAGAATTATCACCGAACGGGAATTTTTCCAGGGGAATTGGGATTTTTTAGCCGAACCTTTACGCCCCCCGCGTCACTCGGATCCGATCGCCAAGGATGGTACCGAAGCGATCGCCCGGGCGGTTGTGGATTATTTTTAACCCCCATTCCCGTTTAGATTGTCGTTCGATAGTGCTAATTGAACAGTTTACCTTTGCCATGACTCATCACCAACAAGTCCTCAAACTAAACAGCAACGGAAAATCGCTCTGTAGATTCACCAACAAAGTGCAAGATGTAGTGGCACAATCCGGAGTGCAGACGGGGCTATGTACGATTTTTGTCCGCCATACCTCTGCTAGTTTGTTAATTCAAGAAAATGCCGATCCAGATGTGCTGCGCGACTTGGAAAACTTCTTTGCCGATTTAGTGCCGGAAAACCGCCGCTACCTGCACAGTACCGAAGGTCCCGACGATATGCCCGCACATATTCGCAGCGCCCTGACCCATACCTCCGAACATATCCCCATCGATCGCGGGAAGCTAGTTTTGGGCACCTGGCAGGGCATTTATCTCTGGGAACATCGCGCCCGGGGTCACGGGCGGGAAGTGGTGGTTCACGTGAGCGGCGATTGACAATACACAAAGTATAAGTTCGTGTGCGAATTATTTTGCACCTGTATTGAGGGGGAGGCGCAGGGGTGGGGCGTTCCCAGGCGACCGTCTGGGAACGAGTTAATGCCTATGAGAAATACATGCAATATTTATTATCATAATTGCCGCAAAACGTCAAGGATTTGAATTAGCTAAACGATTAAAAGATGGAATCCCCAGACACCGCGATCGCCGAGGGAAAAGATAGGTTAACCTGAAAGAATTAAATCTTAAATTTCATCTGCCATGTGGCTGAAAAATTGCCTGTTAATTGACAGTTAAATCACTAGGGTGCGCGCACAGATAAGCCACAGCGGGTCTAAACTAGATACACCACCAACAGTGTCACCATCCTGGGAAGACCCCGGCATAACGAACACAAGGGGCTAAAAGCAACATGTGGATTTTGGGTGCTAGAGCAACCGAACAAAAAGCCAATCACAGCAATTCCATCGATCGCCGACAGCGACTGGTGATGCTGACGGTTAACGTCACCGCGATCGCGATGGCGATCGCCGGCGTTACCCTCTATGTGCTTTATCGCACCACTTTAGAACAGCAGCGATCGCGACTGGTGGAACAAGCGAAAACCCAAGCGCGAATTGTCGAAGCAATTTACAACAATAACGGCACTCGCGAAACCACCTTACAAACCCTCACCGACGCCTACCAGCATCGCGAAGGATCCGACAAAACCAAAGAATTAATGGTGGTGGAACGACAAGGCGATCGCATCGAGGTGTTGCTCTCCCATCGCCGCGATGGATCCTCCCCACTGCCCTCCCTCTCCTGGGATGCTACCCTCGCTAAATCTCTGCGCCGATCGCTCTCCGGGCGATCGGGTACCTTCGTGGGACTCGACTATCGCGGCGTGGCGGTCCTCGCCGCCTACGAACCCATCCCCCGATTAAACTGGGGCGTGGTGGCGAAAATCGACCTGGCAGAAATTCGCGCCCCCTTCCTCAAAATCTCCTTTCTGTTTGTCGGAGTTGCCATTTGGGTAGTATTCATCGGCGCAATTTTATTCTTTCGCCTCACCCACAAACTCATTCAGCAACTCGAAGACAACGAACAACAACATCGCGCTATTTTAGACAATGCCCCGGATGCCATTATCACTATCGGCGATCGCGGTAGAATTCACTGGCTCAATACCACCGCATTACAACTTTTTGGCTATCAACTCTGCGACGCAAGCGGACAAAACCTCACCCTTCTGATGCCTTGGTTTCCGCAACAAGACCTGGAAACCTACCTGAACCTTTCTCTCGATCGTCGCCAATCCGCTTCCGGGGAAAACGCTTCTCAAATCGTCGGACAGCGCAAAAACGGTACCACCTTTCCTATCGAATTGGCAATCGGCGAATTCACCCTCTCTCAACGCCGAATGTTTATTTTATTCGTGCGCGACATTACCGAACGCAAACGCGCCGAAGAAGAACTGCTCGAAAGTTATAACCTCTTATCTGCAATTACCGAAGGCACTGACGACCCGATATTTTTAAAAGACCTGCAAGGCTGCTATCTGACCATGAATTCCGCAGGCGCTCGCATTATCGGCAAGTCCGTAGAAGAGATTATCGGCAAAGATGACCGGGCATTGTTTTCGCCAGAAACCGCCAATCAACTGATGAAAAATGACCGCCGCATTATGTTTGAAGGCGAAACCCAAATTCTGGAAGAAGTTATCCAACCCTTGCCCAGCAAAGCGCAAACCAAACCGGAAACCCGGACTTATTTAACCACAAAAAGCGTCTTTCGATCGCGTCAAGGTTATATTATCGGGGTAATTGGCGTGGCTCGAGATATCAGCGATCGCGTCTATGCCGAAACTCGCCTGCGACAAACCGTGGAAACCCTACATGCCACTTCCTTAGAATTGCGCCAAAAAAATCAGCAACTCGAAACTACCCTCGCCGAACTCCAGCGCACCCAAACTAAACTCATTCAATCGGAAAAAATGTCCAGTTTGGGCCAAATGGTGGCCGGCGTCGCCCATGAAATTAACAATCCGGTTAATTTTATTTCCGGCAATTTAGGGTATGTCAGCGATTACATGAAAGATTTACTGAGTTTGCTAGAAGTTTATCAGCAACTCTATGGCAACAGCGAACCGACTATCGCTCAAAAATCTGAAGATATCGAGTTGGATTTTCTCCGCGAAGACCTGGCAAAAATTCTCAAATCTATGAAAGTCGGCACCGATCGCATCCGCGAAATCGTGCGAAGTTTGCGAACCTTTTCCCGCCTGGATGAAGCGGAAATGAAACGGGTCGATATTCACGAGGGCATTGAAAGTACCTTGCTGATTTTACAAGGACGTCTCAACGCCACCGGCGATCGCAACGCCATTCAAATTATTACCGAATTTGGCCATTTACCTAAAGTGGAATGCTATCCCGGTCAACTCAATCAGGTCTTTCTCAATCTGCTCAACAATGCGATCGATGCCTTGGATTCCTCGGTCAATAGTCATTCGTCCTTTGTCAATGGTCATTCGTCCTTTGTCAATGGTCATTCGTCCTTTGTCAATGGTCATTCGTCCTCCTTCACGGGTTCCCAGTCATGCCCAAATGACCAACCACCAATGACAAATGACCCAGGACAAATGACCAATGACCAACCCCAAATGACCATTCGCATTCGCACGGAATCAATCGACGAAAATACCGTGGTTATCCGAATTGCGGACAATGGGGCGGGCATGAATCCACAAGTTAAAGAACGGCTTTTCGACCCATTTTTTACCACTAAACCGGTGGGGAAAGGTACGGGGTTGGGACTGTCGGTTTGCTATCAAATTATTGTGGAAAAACATCAAGGCAAAATCGAATGCATTTCCGAACCGGGACAAGGGGCAGAATTTGCGATCGAAATTCCCATTTCTCAACAGGCGACCTCTTGGAAGGAGACCCTCTCATAACTGGGCCACCTCCCACTCCAGGGGAGGAGCGATCGCCGTTGCAGATTTATCCGGATCCATCGCCACCCCTTGGGGAAAATTTCTCGCCTGTTATCATGCAAATCCAACCCAATTTTTATATTTTATCCTCCGCAAATCCTCTCCACCCAACGCTTATTATTTTATTGCCGTCAGAGTTTATATAGAATCCGCACTATTTATCCCGGCTTCACCCTTTCATCTCTGGCAAAACTGCTTTTCTGAGCTATGAAATGACCTCTGGTCCAACCGCTACCCCCCGACTCCATAGAAACAGCTAAAAAATTAAGAAAAAGTTAAAAAAACCGAGGAGTAGAGGATTGGGGAAATACATTAAATTAAATAAGCAAGGTTTATTTCCAGAAAAAGTTTACCAGATAAGTTGGTAAATTTCGACACAACAAAGGCATCCGATCGCAGGATGCGAAAATTTCTCGCCGACAAATAAGGGTGCTAAAACAGTGGGTCGCTCCAAATAAGGCAAGTTGGGGGAAAGGAGAGCACCAACTGACACAGAAGCTGCTTTCATCAGCAGCGATCGCCCGGTCAATTTGCCTAAGAACAAATACTTAACTTATCGCTGATTCAAGGAAATGGGGGAGTATGTTTTTATTTCAATCCGAAAATAATGTAGGTTTAAATGGCAAAGAGAATTTTCCATTCCCACTCCATGTAGCAGGAGAAAATTTTAGCCCTACATTGAGTGCGGAAGTGGGGTTCGATGGCTATCTGAAATGGATGGATGGGAACTGGGAAATTATCTTAGGGTACACGCGAGAAGAACTGCTCGCGACGCCGTTAATCCAATTGATTCATCCGGAAGACTGGGCGTGGAGTATTGCGGAATGGCAAAAATTAGCCGATCGCGTCACTTCTATTTCCTTTGAAAACCGCTGTCGATGCAAAGATGGCGCGTATAAATGGCTTTCCTGGAAAGCGACGCCCCTCGCGCAACAAAACTCGATTCAGGCGATCGCCCGGGATATTACCGTATTTAAGCAACAGCAAACCGAAGTCATCTGCGAAAACGAACGACTGTATCGCAGCATCTTTGAAACCGCCGCCATTGGAATGGCGATCGCCACTCCCGGCGATCGCAAAATCCTCAAAAGCAACCGCGTCTTACAAGAAATGTTCGGCTATAACGAACAAGAACTACAGCAATTAAGCTTTGATGAATTAACCCATCCCGAAGATTTAAACGCCGAGCGATCGCGCTTCCAAGAAATGGTCAGCGGCGTGCGAAACTCCTTCCAAAGCGAAACTCGCTACATTCGCAAAGATGGCACGCCAATTTGGGGAAGACTCACCGCCTCCATGATTCCCAACCATCGCGGCGAACCTCAATTAGCCCTCGGAATTGTCGAAGATGTTTCCCAGCGCGTGCGGATGGAAACCGAACTGCGCCACTCCCTCAAACAACTCTCTGACATTCAATTTGCCCTCGATCGCGCCGCTATCGTCGCCGTCACCGATCGCCAAGGTAACATCACCCACATCAACGACAAATTTTGCGAAATTTCCCAATACTCTCGCTCGGAATTACTCGGAAAAAACCATCGCATCCTCAACTCTGGCTATCATCCCAAATCCTTTTTCCAGCAGATGTGGGCTACCATCAGTCGCGGTAAAATTTGGAAAGGGGAAATCAAAAATAAAGCCAAAAATGGCAGTTACTATTGGGTCGATACCACCATCGTGCCCTTTTTAGATGACCGGGGAAAACCCTATCAGTATTTATCGATTCGCTATGAAATTACCGAACGCAAACAAGTCGAAGAGCAGATGCGACAAACCCAAGCCGAAAAAACCGATTTAATTACATCCCTACAACAAAAAACCCAACACTTGGAAACCACCTTACACGAGTTGCAAACCGCACAAACCCAATTGGTGCAAAGCGAAAAAATGACCAGCTTGGGAATGATGGTGGCTGGGGTTGCCCACGAAATCAACAATCCGGTTAACTTCATTCATGGGAACTTAACCCATGCAGACGAATACATCAAACAGCTCATCGAACACCTCCTGTTATATCGCCATGAAATTCCCGTCCCACCTCCCACGATTTCCGCTCATGCAGAAGAAAACGACTTATATTTTATCATCGAAGATTTGCCCAATTTGCTCGCTTCTATGAAAGTCGGCACCCAACGCATCCGCGAAATCGTTCGCAGCTTGCGAAATTTCTCTCGCCTCGATGAATCTCAGATGAAAAGTGTGGATATCCATGAAGGTATTGATAGCACTTTACTGATTGTGCAAAATCGCCTGAAAGCAAAACCGAATCGCCCGGAAATTAAATTGATTAAAGACTATGGCGAATTGCCGCCGGTGGAATGCTACGCCAGCAAACTCAATCAGGTGTTTATGAATCTGCTGGTTAATGCGATCGATGCCTTGGAAATGCACAAACGGGATTTCACTTCTCCCATCTCTCATCCCCATTCTCCACTTCCTGTCATTCGCATTCGCAGCGCCACAATTGACAAGAACACCGTGGCAATTTCGATTTCCGATAACGGTTGCGGTATCCCTCCGGACGTTAAATCTCGTCTGTTCGACCCCTTCTTTACTACCAAACCAATGGGCAAAGGTACGGGTCTGGGATTGGCAATCAGCCATCAAATTATTGTGGACAAACATGGGGGAAAACTTCATTGTTTGTCCGAACCGGAACAAGGCACTGAGTTTGTAATTGAACTTCCCATCCGTCAACTCAAAGTCGCTTAAATCGCACTTTAACCAACCCCTTAACTCGTTCCCAGGCTCAGCCTGGGAACGCCTCCCCGAGGCTCCGCCTCCTAGAGTCAATGAATGAAAAATGAATT
>NZ_JAJENT010000593.1:0-3736 GCF_035615515.1 Phormidium sp. CCY1219 | reverse complement strand
TAAGAAGCTGGCTCCTGGTAGGAGGGGGCGGGTTCTTGGTAGGAGGGGGCTGGCTCCTGGTAGTAAGAAGCTGGCTCTTGATACGCCGGGGCTGGCTCTTGATACGCCGGTTCTGGCTCTTGGTAGTAAGTGGGTTCTTGGTAGGAGGGAGCCGGTTCTTGATAGGCCGGCTCTTGGTAGTAAGAGGTTGGCTCTTGATAGGCCGGTTCTTGGTAGGAGGGAGCCGGTTCTTCGTAGTAGACCGGTTCTTGAGAGGCGGCGCGTCTGGCTTCCGCTTCCCGGGCGGCATAGATAGCGTCGAGTTGGGCACCCCAGCGAGCGATCGCCCCTTGGGCTTCGGAATAAAGAGCGCGACCGTAGGCAATTTGACTGGCGGTTTCGATCGCCGCCCCCAGACGACCTTGAGCCGCCAGAGACGCTGCTTCGTCGAGGATGGGACGGTCTTCAGCGATTTGGATTTCGGCCACCCAGTCGGAAATGCGGTTTTGCGCTTCCGAGTAGAGGGCGCGACCCTCGGCGATTTTTTCTGCGGTGGTCACGGCTTCTTTCAGCTTGCCGTTTTTGGCTAAGGTTTGGGCTTCATCGAGGATGGGTTGGTCTTCCAGACGTTGGATTTGTTTGGTCCATTGGGCGATCAGGGTTTGGGCCTCGATCCGCAGGGGACGACCCATCTCCACGTTTTTGGCCGAAGCGATCGCATTTTTTAAGGCGTTAATGTTTTGATTTTGGCCGTTTGCGATCGCCCGTGCCGCCACCACATAGCCTCGGTCTTCGATTTCTTGGATTTCTTTGCGCCACCGGGCGATCTCGGTTTGGGCGTCAATCCGTCCGGGGCGATCGGGCTTCACCATCAGTGCTTGCTCGATCGCCAAGCGCATCAGCAGCGGGTGACGGAAACTCGCCACACTATTGGCCAGTTGGACTTGGATCAAGTCTTGCTGGTATTGTTTCCAGCGCGCTTGTTTTTCTTGCGCTTTTTTGTACAGGGGGCTGTCGGGTTGAATTTGGTCGGCGGTAGCGGAGGCTTCCAGGAATGCCAAGAGCCGTTCGCCAATCGGGCCGCTAGGCTTGTCGTCTTTTACCAGAGCTTGCGCTTGGCTGAGTTGAATTAAGTCTTGACTTTCGCGATAAACTGTGGTATCGCGCGGTACCCATTTGGCTGCAGCGATCGCGCCATCGAGTTCTCCCTCCTCGAAGCGTTCTTTGGCGATATCGAGCAACTGCCGACTCCATTGCTCGATCTGCTTTTTAGCTTCTTCGCTGACATAGGTGTTGGGATTGATTTGTCGCGCTTTATCGATGGCGCGGATAAATTCCTCAGCGGTTTTATACCACACCAAGTAGCGGGCATCTTCTAGCTTTTCCCATGCCTGCTTTTCGGTTTTCATCCGCTGCTTGATTTGAGAATAGCGCGTCGAGCGCCAATGGATGTTTTCCAGTTTCAGCAGCGCTCGGGTATGAGCATCCACTTGGTTCCAGTTTCTGGCTTTTAATGCCGCCAAGGCTTTCTCGTAGATCGCTTCCCCTTTTTCCCAGTCTCCCTGCCAACTTTGCGCCTCCAGATCTGCTTCGGCACGCACCGCATTGGACTCGGGAATTTTTTCCACAATAGCGATCGCGCCGTCTAAGTCCCCTTGGCTGAACTTTTGACGAGCAATGTCGAGCAGCAGTTTAGACCATTCCTCCTGCAGTCTTTCTCCTTGGGCGCGCATGGGGTGATCGCTCGGCCAACTATTGACCAGTTCGATGGCTTCTACCAGTTTGTCTAATTCCCCGGATTTGGCCGCAGACTGCGCGCAGTAGAGGCGATCGCGATCGGGCGCTCCCACGGTGAGTCCCTCGCAGTTCACCGGTGGCGGCATGGTGAGCAACCAGCGCAGAGAGACGGTGCCGACGCTGGTAAATGCCACAATCAGACTCAGCCAGAGGACGTGCCATCCCCACAAAATGCGCCGACTCTTATTCCATGCTTGCGCCAACGGCTTGGCGGCGAAGGAGCCTTTTTTTTCCTCGGTTTTTTCTCCGACGTCCTTGCCTTCTGCTGGCTGCGCTTCGTCAGCGCCAGTCACTGGCAATGCCTCAATTGGTTCTATTTCTGGACTGCTATTTGCCCTTGCCCCTTTTTTGTCTTGGGGACGCTGCGATTTCCGAGCAGAAAATAATTTATTGGTCACTGCCCGAATGCGCCCCTCCCGCTGTCTGCGGATGCGTTGGGCTGGCTGGGTACTGGATTGGTCAAATTCTTTTTTCACCATTGCTTCAGCTTGTCCGTGCAATGCAGACTTGTGAATACAAGTCTTTGAAGTTTTTGCTTATCCGTCGAAAGCTAGCGGTTGGCTCGCTTTCGGGCTAAAGGAGATTCTCGGTTCTTTGAGAAAATAAGGCAAACATCGAGAAGCCCTTGGCTGCCAAATGGGAATTTGGCGGTTTCTGGCGGCTCGATGCCGGGAAGACAGGGTGCCTACATTTTTTATCGGTTCTTTCGTTCCTTGCACTGTGGGCGATTTACAGTGCAATTTCACTACAGCGCTACCCAATGTTAGAGCCTTCCGTACCCCATGCTCGATAATTTTCGACAATTACCTGGCATGTGAAAATTCTCGCAAACCACATTCAAGTGGATCTTTGGTCTTCATGGGTAATGCTTCACGCCCAATTTTAGAGTTTCCGCTTGCAAAGGTGGAATTTGTCCCTTATCTCGGGGGAACTTTCCTCCTGGCAAGGTCATGGCGATCGCCCCCGCGCCAGTGAACCGAGGCGCGCTGCCTTCGGTTAGGGATGCGAGCGCGATTTTAAGCCTTTCGCCGTTGGAGGGCAAGGGGTCTTGCGGATCTATCACCGGGTTTCGACCCTCCTCAATGGATCGACTCATTCCAGAGTCGCACCCGATCCTCCCGCTTGGCAAGTCTCCGAGCCAACAAAAACCGATTTCATGGCTTTTCCCTCCCGCATTTGACTGTGGGCTGAAGCGGCAGCCATCGGGCCTTCCACCATTGACCTTCACTGCTCTTCTCCCCCGGGATGATTGCTGTTAGCATGGCTTCGGGCTTCTCCCTCATCCTCTAATTCCTTCAATTCTGATGCGGAAGCTGTCGGTCTCGAGGGAGGGTATTTCCCCTCATCGGATTCGGCGTTTCGATATCCATAAAAATTAATCTGATAGTCTACAATCTGGATCCCTGTTTCGGCTTGCACGCGATCGATGATTTCTTGGGGAAGTTCTACATACACGTCGAGCAGTTGATTGGTGTCTACGCAGTTGATGTGACTGTGGGAGGAGCTAATATTTCCGTAGAGTCTTCCGTCAGAACGCTCGATGCATTCGATAATCCCTTGGCGCGAAAGCGCTTCTAGGTTCTGGTAAACGGAGGTATGACCGATGTCTTTGCCGGCAAAGTTCAATCGGTCGTAAATTTCGCGCGCGGATAAATGTTCTTGCGCTTCCCACAGCAACTCTAGGATGAAACGACGCTGACGCGAAAGCCTCATCCCAAGGGTTTGACAGCGATTGAGCGCATCTTCTAAGGATCGAATGGGTTTCACGGATACTGCCTCTGTTGTCCTACTTTGGTTTTGATAGATTCACGATCACCTCCGATACGTTTGGAAACCCCCGTGCTTTAGCCGGGGGAGGAAAAACGAAGGTGCGGCTTTAGCCCCCGTCAAAACTATATTGAGAATTGGGTGTGCAGCGGGTTCGGTTGCCCCTGCACATAGAGATATGGTTGTCTCCAAA
>NZ_JAJENT010000592.1:0-342 GCF_035615515.1 Phormidium sp. CCY1219 | reverse complement strand
CACGGTAGCGACTGGTCATCAATCCGTGAAGCGGGGAGGAAAGGTGGTTAAACCTGAGTCTAAGCAGGTACTCCATTGAGCAAGTGTCTATGGATAGGAAAACGAAGCCACGTCCGAAGCGTCGATAATTTAAACCAGCGAAAAATAGACTGACACGCTGGAACCAAAAGGTGAAGGATAAAGGGAAGGCGAGTAGCTTGTTGACCTTTCACACACTCAAAAGAAACCCGGCGTAAAGTGGCGTCCTAAGGACACAAACAATCGGCATTCGGAACGAAGTAACCCTCGTTGTCGCTCTCAGGGAATTAGGTCGATAACCTGAGTAGGAAACCATCCGCAAGC
>NZ_JAJENT010000591.1:0-2568 GCF_035615515.1 Phormidium sp. CCY1219 | reverse complement strand
TCCCCGGATGAGGTGAAAGTCTCAAGTCCGGTTTTGAAGACGAGTAGTTCTGGTGACGGAATTGCTTAGTTTAACAGAATCAACTACCCCTACCCAATCTATCCCAATGCCGCAGTGCATAGCGAACTGCTCGAATGGCTCGAAACCTGCACCGGCGCGTACCACTACGCCGAGGGCGAACTCGAGGTTTGCAGTGCTTCCCTCGCGTAAGTGCCCCCCGTAAAGGTCTTTCCTGGCAATAGAAGAATAGATCGGACCTGCTGAGGAGCTATTCGGGTTCTATCAACGTCAGCAAAATACTCGGCCCAAAACCACGAAGCAATTTCCACGCTTGAGGAAAGTGCATTCTCAGGTCTTGCAAACCACGCTTCGCCGCCTGCACGATGCCCTATCCCGGACGGGTTCAAGGTAAAGCAGGTTAAGATATCCTCCAGAGTCCGGGGAGCCTGAAATCTTGCACCATTCTCAACAACCTTTTGTAGACCCCACGATCCGGCGGAAACTTAAGTTAGAGCCTCATCGCTTGCATGGGGTTAAAAACTGACTCGGAAGCTTACAGTAAAAGCATTTCAGTCGGTTTAAACCGACTTGCTAGGTAAGGGGACGGTTCAAAACCCACGCCGGGTGTTGCAACTGGTGCAAGATCTCAGTTGAAACCACCAATTTACCCACACCATTAATCGGGAGGCTGATTGGAGTGCCTTTCGTCAAACCTCGATAGAGAACAAGTGATTGAAGTAGAAGTCCACCAACAACTGCGCGCATTCCTGCGATCGCAAGGCGAACCTTACTGGCCCCATCATCTAACAATGGCACGGCTGGTGGCGCGAGCGTTGCGTCTGGGACGCAGTGCGCTCATTCAAACCGGAATGCCCTCCGTCGGGTGTCGCGCTCGTCATCGCCTCAGTTATTTAACCCCGGTATTGATGTGGTCCGGACCGGTGATTTTAGTTGCCCCCGAATCGGTGCAACAGCACTTGCTGTTGGTGGAAATCCCTCAACTACAGCAGTGGATCGAGATGAATAAACCCATCCGCAAAGGGGATCGGGGTAGCTCCTCGGATCTTCTGCGCTGGCCCGGGGATGATTTCGAGGGACTGTTGATGGTTTCTCCTCAAGCATGGCTGAAAGATGCCCTTGCGGAATGCTCAAGCATCCCTCTGGGTATTCCGACGATTATCGATGATGCGGAGAACTTGGAAACCTGGATTCGCGAACAGCTCCGAGTGGAAATCGAAGCGGTGGACTGGAACCAGCTCATGGTGGCCCGTCCCGATCGCGCGGAGGAAATTCGCAATGCCAGGGTACAACTGACCCGCGCCATTTTTCAACATCCCCCGAATCCTTACGAGTGTTGCTTGCTCGATGCTCCCGAACAAGAGATTTTAACCGCTCTGTACCATTGCTTGGCCACCGCGAGTCAAAACGGCAACTCCCCACAGGGCGATCGCCTCTCCCATGTGCCGGACAATTGGAGGGCATTTTGGCAGGGACTCCAGAATCCAGAACGACTGCTGTGGGCCTCGATTGACCGCCAACACGGTCAGTTTACTCTGTACTGTAGTCCGGTAGAAGTGGCTCCCGCCCTGGAGAAAGTCTGGCAACGTCAGCCGGTGGCGATCGTCGGCGGCGGCTTGGATCTCGACCCGGAAGCGCCTATTTTCCGCGAAAAACTGGGATTGGGCGACCTCACCACGGTGAAGTTTTCCCTCGATCGCCACAACGAAGTGATTCCCCTGTATTTGCCCGCTCGCTTTCCTTTGCCCAATACTCCACAATTTGTCAGCGCATTATTAGCAGAAATTCGCACCTTAATCTGTGTCAGTGCGGCGGCGACCGGTTTGACGGCGATCGTGGTGGGAGATGTGCCCCTGAAAACTCGCCTCGGTGCGATGCTAGCGGCAGAATTCGGCTCTCGCGTCCAGGTGGAAAAAACCCAGTTGTCGGAAAATGGGATTTTAGTCACTGGGTGGGAATTTTGGCGTACTTATCACGCCGAGTTACCTGGGCCAAAGTTGCTCGCGATCGCCACTTTGCCCATTCCTTCTTTAGAAAATCCAGCGGTGGCGGGTCTGGTGGCTCATTACAAGCGCCAGCGCCTCGATTGGTTTCGCTTGTACCTGCTGCCCACTTGCCTGCAAGAGTTGCAACGGGCGATCGCCCCAGTTCGTCAGCGACCCGGCGTGGTTGCTCTCCTAGATAACCGGGTGCAACACCGCAGCTATGGCAAAGACATACTCGCCGCCCTCAGCCCCCTGGCTCGCATCGACTATTTGGATGCCACTTGCTTCACCAGTTAGTCGCTTTGGCTTTCCCCCTGGCCGCGATCGCCCAGGGCGGGACCACCAGTGCAACCCACCCACCCTCCAGCGGATTGGGGAATTTTTAATTTCTCTATCGTAGCATTTTTATCGCCACACATGCAAGCACCCCGAGGACGCGATCGCCTTGTTCGAGTCCCTTCCACGGTGCGATTTTTACCCTGATGGATCTGTGACGTACTCCCGACGCCGACCGCTTAGGCGGTACGGCGCGGGCTTCTGCGCCCAGACCTTTGAGATCTGGGTT
>NZ_JAJENT010000590.1:0-201 GCF_035615515.1 Phormidium sp. CCY1219 | reverse complement strand
CTAAGCAATTCCGTCACCAGAACTACTCGTCTTCAAAACCGGACTTGAGACTTTCACCTCATCCGGGGACTCAACAGCTTGGCCTTTGTCATAGGTACCGAGGCTACCATCGGTGGCAGTCTTGACATCGTGGCAATGTCTATGGAGAAGTTGGAGGTTTTTGTATTCATCCTTTCCACCTAGGGTTTCTGGGATGATGTG
>NZ_JAJENT010000589.1:0-227 GCF_035615515.1 Phormidium sp. CCY1219 | reverse complement strand
ATCAATTTACAAAGCTGAACGGTCTGGACAGTCCAAGAAAGCAAGGCATCTTCAAAGACTCCTAAGTAAGTCCTATTTCGCGAAGCTCTTGGCGGTAAGGAAAGTAACCCAATATAATCAGGGTAAAAAGACAGCCGGAGTAGATGGAGAAAAATCTCTGAATCCAGAACAACGGCATGAATTAGCCCAAAAACTAGGGAAGAAATCCAAAGCCCGCGCCTTACGCA
>NZ_JAJENT010000588.1:0-387 GCF_035615515.1 Phormidium sp. CCY1219 | reverse complement strand
GCTGACCTCCCTGGCCTAAATCCGTATGAGTCTGCCTCAAATCGAGCTTCCCATTGCGGTTTTAGTGCCAGTTTAACCAAGGCTTGTTCGGCTCTATCCTTTATCGTCGGAATCCCTAAAGGACGCTTTTCATCGCGACCTGACTTAGGAATCCATATTCTACGTAAGGCACGGGCTTTGGAATCTTTCCCAAGTTTTTGAGTTAAGTCAAACCGTTGTTTAGGACTAAGAGATTTTACTCCATCTACCCCGGCTGTCTTTTTCCCTTGATTGTCTTGGGTTGCTTTCCGTACCGCTAAGAGCTTTGCGTAATAGGACTTACTTAGGAGTCTTTGAAGATGCCTTGCTTTCTTGGACTGTCCAGACCGTTCAGCTTTGTAAATTGAT
>NZ_JAJENT010000587.1:0-216 GCF_035615515.1 Phormidium sp. CCY1219 | reverse complement strand
TGAGTAGTAGTTGCTCCACCCTCTGATGACCGGGTTGAGGTGTTTTATTAACGCCACTTGCGGTACTGCTCTGTGGGTGTCTACTATCTCTTTTAGTTTCTTGTAGTGGGTTTTGATGGCCTTCTTGCTGGGTTTGATGATAGTTTTGAAACCTAACGGATTGCCATGCGTGTCCTTTCCCGTCTTATATTTTCCGACTTGATATTGTCGGATGTT
>NZ_JAJENT010000586.1:0-12199 GCF_035615515.1 Phormidium sp. CCY1219 | reverse complement strand
GGAGAACTCCTCCCTACGCATAAATGACGAGGGTTTCCGTTCTCCCCCTTACCAACCCTAATTTCTGATGAAAAAACTGTAAAAACAATCTTAAAAATAAGGAAGAATAGATAACATAGCATTTGGCAAGTTGACGAGGTACCTAGGCCAAATCTGTCCCCACCCTTGAGGTGGGCGAATCCAGAAAAAAGTTGGTACTTCGCCCACACCAGAACCGCTATAAAGCGAATCAAGATTTGATGAGAAACTAATCTAGAACTGCCCGGTGGGGGAAGCCGCATCCAAAAATCGGTGCCACCGTCAGTTCCAGTAAATCGTCAATATTCCAGGCAGAAAGAAAAACGGGATGCTGACCTCCGCAATTCCCCTGTATCGCTTGAGGCTTGCGGAACGTAAGATCGAAACAGAAGCGGAAATTCGGCTCTACTACGATGAAAAACACGCACCAGTCCCCAGACTGGCAGGCTTCAAAATGAGAGGCGTCCGTACCCATGAAAACACCAGTGCCAAGCGAACAAGACATTACAATTCAATCCTGGCCTCAGTCAAACCAAATCGACGCACAAGTAATGAGTGAGTTGAAGGAGTTTACCCAGTTGGCCACCCAAACTTGCGATACGGCGATCGCCGCCATCTGTCTCGATCGGGCTAACGGAAGGGGAGGAGTGGTGAGTCGGGGTCTATCTTCCTGTGAAAATCCCTGGGTCTTGCAAATCTGCGCGACACTCGATCGCGAAACCCACAGGAATAACCCCATAGAACCGATGCAAATTTGCGATCTGCGATCGGATCCGCGCTTGGCCCCCCAAACCCCAATCCCAGACGAACCGGAGATCCGCTTTTATGCCGAAGTCCCTCTGAAAACCCAAGCCGGAGAGAAACTGGGAAAATTATGCGTTATGGATCGCCAGGTACGCGAACTCAGTGGCGAACAACTGCAAGGATTGCAAATCCTCGGACGGTTGTGCGCCAAGCAGTTAGAATCGATCCCTCGGTCGGAAACTCCCCCCTCACCTCGGACGCCTAGCGCCCCCCTAACTCCAGAACCTTCCCAAAGAACGGAACGTTCTAGATGGCGATCGCCCCAGCGGGAAGCCCGCCCCACCCCGCGCGATGGCAAGGTCTCAGTATTGCCCCCAAAAAATCAGTTCCAGAACGAGTCTCAAAACGAGTCTTTAAACCACTTGCTCGCCGAAGTGCAGATGGCTCCTTATCGTTGCCCTGGCGTTGGTCAGGAAGATTGTCGGGTTTTTCTCAATCCGGTAATTGCCGCAATTGTGGGCTATCCCCCATCGGATTTTCTCTGCCAGTCTCGGGACAACGGACGCACCCCCAGGGTCAGTTATAGCCACTTGATTCATTCTCAGGATCGAGAACGAGTCGAAAGCGAGATTCACGGTGCGATCGCCCAACAGCAACCCTTTGCTGTGCAGTATCGGATCCGCCACGCCGATGGAACCTGGCGATGGGTCAGCGATCGCGGGCGCGGTATTTTCGACCCGGACGGTTCGTTGCTCGAAATCCAAGGCATTCTCTTCAGTACCGAAACCCCTGCCACCGATACCGAATCCGACGTCGATCTCGACCGCCTCAACGAGGGGTATTTTGCCTTAGACCCCGAGGGGAACTTTATCAAGCTTAACTCTCGGGCCGAAGAAATTTTATCGCGCAGCCGAGAGGAATTGCTGGGGAAAAATATCTGGTCCGAGTTCCCGCAATGGCAAGCCTCTAGCGCTGAGAAATACGATCGCGCCATCAGCGATGGCGCGATCGCGCAACTGGAACTGTACGATACATCCGCCCAAATTTGGTTGAAGATGACTGCCTATCCCCAACCCAACCGATTATCCGTTTACTTCCAAGATGTGACTCCCCTGAAACAGGCCAAAAGGGTCGAGCAAGAATCCACCCATTTATCCGCCTTTAGTGCGGAAATGGGGTTAATATTAGCCCAAGGCGGAAGCTTGTCCGACCTGCTGCAACACTGCATGAATGCAGCGATCGTCCATCTGGATGTGGCTTCCGCCAGCATTTGGATTTTAAATCCCGCCTTCCAACAACTGGAACTACACGCCAGCGCCGGGGAACCGTTCGATCGCGAACGTTTTCCAGAACGGGTGTCGCTGGGAGTGCCGCCCCTCGGGACTCTGGCACAAACTCGTCAGTCCTATTGCGGGCACTTATCCAGCCCGGGGGATACCACAGAAGAACTGTTTGTGGATAGCTGTTGTCTCGACGCCAATTTTGTCGCCCTACCGCTGATTGTAGACGATCGCTTAGTCGGCGCGATCGCCGTCTTCTCTCACCACACCCTCAGCCCAAGAGTGCAAAGTTTATTGGGATGGGTCGCCAATAGCATCGCCGTCGCCGTCGATCGCGCCTGGGCTAGAGAAGCCCTGCTGTCCCGCCGCGAAGGCTTGCTCTTCCGTCTCGCTAGCCAGATTCGCAACTCCTTGGACTTGGATACCATTCTCGAAACCGCCGTCCAAGAAATCCGCAGTTTATTGCAGATTGACAGATGTCACTTTTTATGGTACCTTCCCAATCCAGTGCAGGCGAGCTTAACCGTCACCCACGAATCCCGCAATGCCGAGGTTCCCAGTCTATTGTGCGAATATCCCCCCGCCCAAAGCGGTCCTTTGGCCGCGAGAATCCGCAATTTACAATCGTTACGGGTAGACGACATCAACACGGCGGTGAAAGTCGATGACAACACGCGATCGCTGATTCGCGACATGCAGATCGCCTCCGTTCTGCTGCTACCCCTGGAAACGCGATCGGGTCAACTCGGTGCCGTGGTTTGCAGCCACAACACCCGCCGCCCCTGGAGTGATAGCGAAGTGGAACTGCTACAAGGAGTGGTAGACCAACTCGCATTGGCGATCGACCAAGCCGAACTCTATGCCCAAACTCACGCCGCCGCCCTCGCCGCCCAAACTCAAGCCCAACAACTCAGCGTCGCCCTGCAAAATCTCAAACAAACTCAAGCCCAATTAATCCAAACCGAGAAAATGTCCAGTCTCGGCCAAATGGTGGCCGGCATCGCCCACGAAATCAACAACCCCGTTAACTTCATCACCGGCAACTTAGTCCACGCCAACAATTACACCCAAGACTTGCTCCACCTGATCGAAGTCTATCAACAGCATTATCCCGAACCGGCTGAGGAAGTTCAAGAAGTCGCCGAAGATATCGACCTGGAATTCCTCCTGGAAGATTTACCCAAAATCCTCGCCTCCATGCAAATGGGTGCCGATCGCATCCGCCAAATCGTCGTCTCCTTGCGGAACTTCTCCCGTCTCGATGAAGCAGAAATGAAACCGGTGGATATCCACGAAGGCATTGATAACACCCTGCTCATCCTGCACAACCGCGCCAAACCCAAAGGCAAAGATAAAGGCATCGAAATTATTAAAGACTACGCCAATCTGCCTCGCGTCGAATGTTACGCCGGCCAACTCAATCAGGTGTTTATGAACATCCTCGCTAATGCAATGGACGCCCTGGAAAATCAACCCAATCCCCATATCATCACCATCCACACCGAAGTCGCCAAAACCGACGCCCAAGCCAAACCCTCCCACGTGGCTATTCGCATTCAAGATAACGGCCCGGGAATGAGCGAAGACGTCAAAAAACACCTGTTTGACCCCTTCTTCACCACCAAACCCGTGGGCAAAGGCACCGGCCTGGGTCTCTCGATTAGCTATAAAATCGTTGTGGAAAAACATGGCGGTATCCTCAAGTGCGAATCCGAACCCGGAGAAGGTACCACCTTCTACATTTCTATTCCCGTTAAGCAACCCCAGTTGGCCAGTTGGTGCGCCTGATTCTCTTTTCCCTCCCCGCCCCTCGTCTCCCGAATTCCCCTACCAGCAAGAGTTTCCAGCTATATCCCAAAAAAATTAAAAAAAATTTGCCAAACCCCTTGACAAATCCCTAGGGGTAGAGGTTATTATGATGAAGGTTAAGCGATGGGGCGTCGCCAAGCGGTAAGGCACCTGGTTTTGGTCCAGGCATTCGGAGGTTCGAATCCTTCCGCCCCAGTTCCACGAACTGGCAATCCTATCCAATTTATCGGTAGGATTCTTTCACAACTCATACAACATCTGCAAGAACCCCGCTGGTTTCAAATCAGCGGGGTTCTGTGTTGGTCCTTTGTTATTGGTCATTGGTCATTAACCAATGTCATTCAATGCAATTTGTGGGACAATTGAGCGGTAAACTGCTCCCCTAAACCATGTCACCAAAGCATCCGACGATTCTGGCTCTTGATTTTGATGGCGTCATCTGTGACGGGTTGATTGAATATTTCCAAACCACCTGGCGTGCTTATTGCCAGATGTGGCCCAACACAGATCCGACGCCACCGGAGAATTTAGCCTCCAGTTTCTACCGCCTGCGACCTGTTATCGAAACCGGGTGGGAGATGCCGGTGGTTCTCAGAGCGCTCTTGCGGGGCATTCCGGAAGAAAAGGTTCGGGATGAGTGGCCGGCAGTGCGTCGGGAAATCGTCGCCGAGGCCCGATTGGATCCGGCTGAGGTCAGCGATCGCGTGGATGGCGTCCGCGATGAGTGGATTAACTCGAATTTAAACGAATGGCTGAGTCTGCATCGCTTTTATCCCGGGGCGATCGCCCGCATCCAACAAGCTCTTGCTAGTTCGGTTCGCGTCGGCGTCGTCACCACCAAAGAAGAACGCTTCGTGCGATCGCTCCTCGCCCAACAAGGCGTGGAACTTCCCGAAAACGCGATCTATGGCAAAAATGTCGAGCGTCCCAAATACCAAATCCTGCGAGAACTATTGGGTAGCACAACCCCCACCCCGGAGATCTGGTTTGTGGAAGATCGGCTAAAAACTCTAGAATCGGTGGAAAAACAGCCGGATTTGCAACCGGTACGCCTCTATCTGGCCGATTGGGGCTACAATACTCCCGACGATCGCGCTTTAGCCGTAGAAAATTCCCACATCAAGCTATTGTCCCTCGAGGAGTTTGCCCGGGATTTCTCCGATTGGCCTTAAATCGGCAATGCGGAGGGTTTCGGTGCGGCAATTCTTCCGCCGCCGATCGATCCGGTTTGGGCATTAAATCAGTTTCTCCCCCAAATTGCTAACCCCTAGCAAATTGAACTGAAAAAGCACCGAAAAGTCGTGACGAGGGCGTGAATGCAACTCTATATCTACCGCGATCGCTCTCCACCCCAACCCCATGAAGAAAGACAGCAAGGAATTTCTGGAGGAAACCTCTCCCCTCCTCTCCACAACGGAGTTCTTGGTGCCGCCTTTTTCCGTTGTTATTCCGGTTTATAACGAAGAAAAAGGCATTGCACCCACATTAGATGAGCTACAGAAAAATCTAACCGCTTCCGGTTGTACCTATGAGGTTATCGTGGTCAACGATGGGTCCACAGACCGCACCCGGGAAATTTTGCGATCGCGACCGGATATTAAAGCGATCGAACATCGCAACAATCGCGGATATGGTGCGGCGCTGAAAACCGGGATTCGACATGCCACCTATCCGTTAATTGCGATCGCCGATGCAGATGGTACTTATCCCACCGCCATCCTCCCCCAACTCGTCGCCTTAACCCAAGATGCGGATATGGTAGTCGGCGCGCGCATCGGCGCTAACGTGCGCTACCCAACGTTGCGGAAAATTCCCAAGTGGTTTCTCGTTCGCTTTGCGCAATGGATTACCAACAGTCGCATTCCAGACCTCAACAGTGGTCTGCGCGTGTTTCATAAAAGCGTCGTCGAACAGTTTCTCAAAATTTTGCCCGATACCTTTAGCTTTACCACCACCATTACCGTGGCAATGCTAAACAATAATTATGTGGTTCGCTACGAACCGATTGACTATCACCCTCGCCAAGGCAAAAGCAAAATCAAACCCATCCGCGATACGTTACGATTCGTCCAGTTAATCTTGCGAACCGGTCTTTATTTCGCTCCCATTCGCGTCTTTTTACCCATTGCTGGAATCTTTTTCGCCGGCTTTTGCTTGACGTTGATTCAAGATATCTTTGTGCGAGAAGATTTAACCGACAGAACCCTGCTGCTGTTGATTGCTGCTACACAAACCGCTATGTTTGCCTTGTTGGCTGACATGATTGATAAACGCATGTGAAATCCGAGGCGATCGGCTATTCGTCAATCGGTCAATGGGGAAAAAACCGGGGAAATACCGTTTTTCCCACAGGAACAATGCAGCAATATCCCGGATTCGGTATAATTCTTCCACAGTAGGGTCGGGCAGGTCGCGATCGCATAGGCGGTTCGAGCGCGTCTCTACGGTAGTTAATTGAATTGCCTAATTTTGGCAGCGCAATTTTTTATTATACCATAAGAAACGCGACAAAGAAAGCAGTGAATTGAGGTGTATTGCCCCAGCTTGAGGAGGGAAAGGGTAAAATTAGCACCGGAAAGAACGAACAAAAGCGGTGGGTTGTCACCACCAAGGGGATAGTATGCTGGATTTAACCAAAATTGCCCGCCAAATGCAAGGGATTAGCGAACATTTGGCGAAAGAAGCAAAAGAAGCCCATCAGCGATTAGAAGTGGCGCAGGAATTGATAAAACAGGCGCGATCGCAACAGGGGCATTTAGTCGAACAGCGCCAAAACTGGCGCGATCGCATGGCATTTACCCCCGCCATTCCCGTAGAACCGCTCAACCTGCGTCCATTCATCTCCCAGCCACCCCAAGTGCAAACCGTGATTGCTACCGATGGTTCTCAAATCGCCCCTTCCCATCACGAAATTGCCTATTGCTATTTAATCAATGTCGGACGAGTAGTGTTGCACTACGGTCAAAGTCGGATGGCATCATTAGAGAGCATACCGGAAGTGTTTTACAAACCCGAAGACCTGTACGTGTCGCGCCAGTGGGGGATAAAAACTGAAGAGTGGATGAGCTATCGGCGGGCGGTTTCGGAAGCCGCAGCATTGGCACATTTAGCCCGCGACTTGCGAACTCCCGGTAGCGGTCAAATCGCCCACCCGGAAGCGCCGATTTTAGCAATGGTGGATGGATCGTTGATTTACTGGTTTTTAGAACCCTTACCCACCGATGCGCGTCAGCTCATTCTCGATGCGATTTTTGAAGCATGGGAACAGATGCGCGAGTGGGGGGTTCCGATTGTCGGGTATCTCAGCGCGTCTCGCAGCAGTGAAGCCCTCAGTTTTTTGCGCTTGCAAGCTTGTCCCTACGAACATCCCGATTGTTTTACCCATTGTCCTTTGGAAGCGGATAAGGTGAGTCGCCCTTACGATCGCAAGGCTCCTTGTCAGCTGTTTGACCCCTTGCGCGATACCACCTTTTGGGCCTCCCTGTTGGAACCGGGGCAGCGCAGTCCCCTCTGGCGCAGTTGTGCCCGGATTTTGGACTTGTATGATGCCGCACATCAGGTTTATTTTTGTTATCTTCATGTCGGCCCGGAAATTGCCCGCGTGGATATGCCTGCTTGGGTGGCGCAAGATCCAACCCTGCTGGATTCGGCGTTGAGTCTGGTGTTGGCGCAGGTGCAAAAAGGGTATGGGTATCCGGTGGCTTTGGCGGAGGCGCACAATCAAGCGGTGGTACGCGGAAGCGATCGCGCCCATTTCTTTGCCTTACTCGAACAGCAGATGATTCAAGCTGGGTTGCAAAATGTGAGTACCTCTTATAAGGAGACCCGGAAACGGGGCAGTATTGCTTAACCGGGCGCGATTGGCAGGCGATCGCCGGGGAATGGGAAAGTGGCGATCGCCCTCGAAATCGGCTAATTCAAAAGTCAAACCCTCCATCATTGAGGGTCTCGATGGTAATGTTCATCTGTTGTTCTCGTTGGGCGAGAAAGGTTTCGCATTGTTGTAAATATTCTACCGCCGCATAAAATTGGTCGAATACCTCGGCGAGTTCGAGTTCGCCAGATTCTACGCGATCGATAATCGCTTCGATTTGCGCCACTGTGGCTTCATAGTTCCAGCGATCGGGGAATTCCACTTCCCCCGAATCGGTTCCCGGATGACCCATAGAATCGCTCCCGCTTCTTTTTTCACTGTATTTCATCATACTCTTTCCGGGCTAGGGTTAGATGAAAAATGGGAAATTTGCCGCTTACGCTCATCCACTCTTCCCAGTTGCTCTTTTACGTTTTATTTCTGCATTCTCCATTCACCGCTTGCGCTCTTGACGATCCGGAGTCGCTGAGCTAGGCTGTTGATACAATTTTAGTATGTTCCTGCATGAAATTAACGCATAGGGCTGAATTGGAAATCTTTTCAAATGGGAAGAAATTTAAAGCTAGAAATAACAGAATCAGCAGAAGAACTGAAAATACTCTTGGAGAAGCAGACCAGCGTTTACAGCAAAGAAAGACTGCAAGCGCTTTATTTACTCAAAAGCGGAACTATCACCACGCTCCAAGAGTTATCCGCTGTGCTAGTGCGTGATACCTCCACGATTTATCGCTGGTTCCAAAAGTACAAAAAAGATGGATTGTCAGGCTTGCTGAAGCAGTATAAAAATCCGGGCAAAAAACCGGCAATTCCACCGGAAGTGATGAAGCAACTCGCGCGACAACTGCAAGAATGCGACGGATTTAATAGTTATGGGGAAATTCAGATGTGGCTGAAAGAAGAATGTGGCATCGAGGTCGGCTATCATGTGGTTTATCGAGCAGTTCACAATAAACTCCAAGCTACCTTAAAAGGAGAGAAAGGACATAAAAAAATTAAAAAATAGCGTCGGAATACGGAGTCAAATCAAATTTCCCCTCGCAGAATATGAAACTTAATCACATGCCATTGAGTTGGCAAATAAAGGATAACCCTAGCCAGTTAGGGTTATTTTTTTGTTTGAGGAAAAAAGCCCCTACAGGGAAAAAATCGCCTCGGGCGGGCGGAGTTTCCCTGTAGGGGTAGGGTGTGAAATCGCGAAGGATTAGGACGCGACTTTGGCGGTCGATCGCGTGCGACGACGTCCGGTGGTGGCTGATTTCACGGGTTCTTTGGGCGTTTGCATCAACAAGACCAATAAGGGATTGGTTTGCAGTTCGCGGCGCAACATCCGCTTGAGATCCCGTTCGAGTTGAGTTTGCAGACCGGTCCAGTCCACATCGACTTCGCCATCGCCAAAAGACTTGGCAAATTCGGTCCAGCGATCGCTCAGACAATCTTCAATGGTTTCGCAGACCCATTTTTGGAGCTGTTCCCGTTCGATGGAGGAGACCACGCCGCGCAGGTGTACGGAGGGTTCGGCGACGAGTTTGCCATTGAAGCCGATCGCCGCCGCCACGGTAATCACGCCATCTTCTGCCAATCGCTGACGTTCCTTGAGCACTTCATCTTTCACCAAGCCCGATCGCGAGGAATCCACCAATTCGATACCGGAGGGCACTTTATCCACCACCTCGATGCTATCGGGGGTCAATTCTATCACATCCCCATTATCGATTACCCGAATATTTTCGCCGGGGATGCCCATGCTTTCAGCGGTTTTGGCATGTTGCACTAGCATGCGGTGTTCCCCGTGAATTGGGAGGAAGAACTTCGGACGAGTGAGAGCGAGCATCAGCTTGTGGTCTTCTTGAGAGCCATGTCCGGAGACGTGAATGCCCTGATGGCGTCCGTAGATCACGTTTGCGCCCTGCATCATCAGCTTATCGATGGTATTGACCACGGCGATGGTATTGCCGGGAATCGGATTGGCGGAGAAGACCACGGTATCTCCCTGACGGATTTTGATTTTCCGGTGTTCGCCGTTGGCGATTCGAGTCAGGGCGGACATGGGTTCGCCTTGAGAGCCGGTGGTCAGAATCAGGACTTTCTCTTCGGGCAGGGAGCGGATGGCGTGCAGGGGTCGGAACAGGCTGTCCTCGCACTTGATATAGCCCAAGTTGCGGGCGTGGGCGATCGCGTTGAGCATGGAGCGACCGACCACAGACACCACCCGATCTTGCTTTTTCGCTAGTTGCAAAATGATGTTCAAGCGGTGAATCGAAGAGGCAAAGGTGGTCACCAGCAAGCGACCGGGGGCTTGCGAGAAGATGCGATCGAGATTGGGATATACAGAACTTTCTGAGGGCGTAAATCCGGGAACCTCGGCATTTGTGGAGTCGCTCATCAAGCACAGCACGCCTTTTTCCCCATGTTCGGCGAGCTTTTGCAAGTCATAATGTTCGCCATCTACTGGGGTATGGTCGATTTTGAAGTCGCCGCTGTGGATGACCACGCCTACGGGGGTGTGAATGGCAACGGTGAAGCTATCGGCGATCGAGTGGGTATTGCGAATGTATTCGACTAAAAATGATTTGCCCAAGCGCACGATTTCGCGCGGACCTACTCTTCGCAGTTCGGTGCGATCGGCCACGCCAGCTTCTTCTAATTTGCCTTCGAGCAAATTCATTGCCAATCTCGGACCGTAGATGGTGGGAATATCAAATTGTTTTAAGTGAAAGGGAATCCCGCCAATGTGGTCTTCGTGACCGTGGGTGACGATCATGCCTTTGATTTTATGGCGATTTTCCCGCAAGTAGGTCATGTCTGGCAGGACGATATTGACGCCATGCATTCCATCGGTGGGAAATGCCAGTCCTGCATCTAACAAGAGGATTTCGTCGTTAATCTCGAAGACGCAAGTATTTTTACCAATTTCATGCAGCCCACCCAAGGGAATAATTTTGAGGGCGGGGGAAGATCCTTTTTTACTCATGTGTTTTCCGTTGTTAATGTACTGAGCAATTGTGACAACTCAATTAATGGTTATTTTTGATAGGTCATGGGTCATCGGCGACCGGATTTGTGCGATCGCCACTCCTGACCCATGACCGGGACTCTCTCCCCAGGAAACCTACAGTAGGTTGAGTTCTTCCATTACCGCTTTGACTTTGCTCTTCACCTCATCAGAGGCATCACACAGCGGTAGGCGAGGAGATCCCACATCCCACCCTTGAAGTTTGAGGGCATATTTCAGGGGAATGGGATTGGTGGTGGCAAACAGGGCTTTAAATAAAGGCAAAAGCTTTAAGTGGATTTCCGTGGCCTTTTGCGGGGAACCCCCTTCAAAGGCTTGCACCATTTCTTGCAGTTGCTCTCCCACCAAATGAGAGGCGACGCTGACTACTCCAGACCCCCCAACCGACAGTAGGGGCAGGGTCATCGAATCATCTCCAGAATACATCGTAAAATCCGGGGGCGTTAGCCGTCGCACCTGACTGGCTTGATCCGTGCTGCCGGTGGCTTCCTTGATGGCCACAATGTTGGGAATTTCTGCCAGACGCGCCACTGTTTCCGGTAGCAAATTCTGTCCGGTGCGACCGGGGATGTTATAAAGCATCAGTGGCATGTCTGGGTTGCTTTCGGCGATCGCTTTAAAATGCCGATACATTCCTTCTTGTGGCGGCTTGTTGTAATACGGAACAACTTGTAACGATCCATCTACTCCTAGTTTAGCAGCTTTTTGGGTGGCTGCGATGCTCTCGCGAGTAGAATTCGACCCGGTTCCGGCGATGACTTTCGCTTTCCCCGTCACGGCTTTTTTCACCACCTGAAATAATTCGTGTTCTTCATCCCAGGTTAAGGTGGGGGACTCGCCTGTGGTCCCACAAACCACCACGGCATCGGTGCCGCTATTGGCTAAATGCGCGGCTAGCTTTTCTGCCACGGCTAAGTTTAAGCTGCCGTCTTCTGAAAACGGCGTAATCATTGCGGTGAGCACACGTCCGAAATTCACCACACTCTCCTATTGTGAAATGGATCGATTGTCAGTTCGAGATGGGCGCATAGCCGATTAAATCCCAGTACATCGCATCTGGGAGAGGCTAGTGCCAGAGGTCATTAGGCTTTTTTGTGTCCAGCATTCCGGGTGGAGGCTGGGGAGGCTCTCCGGTGCGGGCGATCGCGTTTTTATCGATCGCAGACCTGACTCCGGGAAAGCGCGCGATCGCTGCTTGCTGGGTCGGCGCTTTTCGAGGGTTAGGGACTCTCCATTCCCCTATCCTCTCCCGTCATGCTCCCAATTCGGGTTGATTTGTCAATGATGGCAAATGCCCCACTCGGGTGATGCGTGACGTACTCCCGACGCCGACCGCTTAGGCGGTACGGCGCGGGCTTCTGGGCCGAGACCTTTGAGATCTGGCTTTCGCGTTTTTGAGTGAGGCGACCCCTCGGATATGATGGGGTATCATATCCTCGCCCAACCCCACTTTTTGAATCA
>NZ_JAJENT010000585.1:0-238 GCF_035615515.1 Phormidium sp. CCY1219 | reverse complement strand
CTGCTTATTTGCGTTGGCGAGAAGAAGCCGTACAAGAAGGACGCCAAGAAGGACTGCAAGAAGGACGCCAAGAAGGATTGCAAGAAGGACGCAGACAAATGATAGAAAACTTGCTCCAGGTTCGATTTGGCCAGATGGATAATGAATTATCATCAGTAATCGAGCCACTGTTGCAGTTACCAACCCAGGAGTTAACCCGTCTGTTGCTGACCCTTTCTCGCGAAGAGTTGTTGCAACG